>DATFBJ010000431.1:0-14744 GCA_035253885.1 Nitrososphaeraceae archaeon | reverse complement strand
AAAACATTTTTTGAAATTTCTAACTTTGTTTGCTCAAGATTTTGAATATATTCAATTTCTTTTACAAAATAAAATTGCCCTTACTTTTATTGGCAGAAATTATTGCATCATCTCACAACAATATAAATAATAATAAATACTTTTTTTTATAATTTAATCTACTAGTAAGATTATTTTTTATTATATCTAAAATTTATTGAATTGTGAAAATGATTGTCATCATCATTTCTATTCCCAATGTTTTTCATTAGAAGTACCAGATTCATAAATTCAATTTTGAATACTCTATCTTGTTATTTAGAAAATAAAGTTTTCCCTTTGTTGAAGATGATGATTTATAAAATAGATCTACGGGAACTACTGCTTCTATTATATATACTAAATCTCGGATTGGGGCTCGAACCTCGAAGGATTAGTACGGGTTGTATTATTATAATATATAATCAATTTATTATTTTATCTTAATAAACACATTATGTGAGTAAGAAATAAATATCTCCTTAGAAATTAATATCTATTGATCAAAGATGTCATCTTCTCAAATATCTCGAGAAAATAAAGGTGATGAAAGAAGAGACATGAAAAGAAGAGACATGATGGTACGTCGACCTTTTGACGAACTTTTTGATAATTTTAGACAAGACATAGAAGATACTTTTTTTACTCCTTTTATGAATCCTCTAAGATCATTTGGAATGCCACGAAGTATGGATTTAATTGAAACACGTATTCCATTATGTGATATTATAGATAAAGGGAATAGATATATTATTTCTTTAGAGGTACCTGGTATACAAAAAGATAAGATAGAAGTTAAAGCAACAGAGGAATACATTACCGTTTCTGGTATAGAAGAAAATAAAAATGAAAAGGAAGAAGAAAATTATGTTCTCAAAGAAAGAACATATAGGTCATTCTCTAGAAAAATACCTTTTCCAGAAAATATTATACCTGCTAAAGTTGATGCTATTGTAGAAAATGGTATTTTAAAGATTGAAGTACCTAAACAAAGACCAAAATCTATTGAAGAAACTAAGATTAAAATAAAATAAAATAAATAATAATATCTCTCCAATAATTTCTTTATTCTTTTAGGATAAGTTTTTATCTTAAGTTAATATAATTTATCCAAATAAGTTTTTTAGAAATATAAAATTATATAAATATATATTATAAGAATTGGTAAAATTTCCAATTTCACTTTCATCATTTCGATTTGGTAGTGATAAATGAAGTATAGTTCATAAATAACTAATTTTCGGATTGGGACTCGAACCCTGCAACTATATTCTCATTTTTATACAATTTATTAAAATTTAAGAAAATTGAATTATAAATATAATATTTCAAATTTCCAATAAAAATAAAAATAATAGTAGAAGCTATTTTAAAATAAATAATATGTTTTCCAAAATGATGTTAGTAGCATATTTCGTCAGCATATTTCTTTTGATTTCATCAAATGGTTTACCAAGACAAGATTTTCTATTATTTGCCATAGCACAAGAAGAAGATGATGATGATTAAAATAACTTTTTAGGCTCGAAAAAATTAATGCAAAACTCATATTTATTTCAAGATTAAAGTTCTACTAGTAACTGTAAAAGAGAACATAGTATTATATAATTATGAATTTGACTCATAGCTTTGAAAATTGTTGGATAGTAGTAAGATAAAAATCTGGATATTAGAATTTCTATTTTAAGATACGTCTTTTTAGCTTGGTTCACAAATAACTTCATCTAATCCTCTTTGTTGAAAGTTCTTTTTGATTACAGCGGCAGCTTCGCAATTACTTATTGGAACGTTTACATTAAGCGGCGAATCGTTATCCATCAAGTAATTGTCGTTGTCTTCAATATGGTCTAAACCTAATGTATGACCTACTTCATGCTTTAATATTTGATAATAAGTAAAATAATAATAATCAGAATCTATTCTTCCATCTTTGGGTTTTTCATCATAGTTTGCAATATCATTACCATTACTCTTTTCATAATCGTATCCATCTTTTCTAAAACTAGCGTTTTTATACAATATTATTTCTGAGTGAGCTATTTCGCCGTTACCATTCTTGATAGTATCTGTCTTTGCAAAAAAATCACTTCCACTTTCTTCATCTATATATTTTACTACAACATCTGCGTCGTATTCATTATGAATTCTTTTGAAAATAAGTGAATCTTCTTGTATTTTATCTAATATTCCTGACCAAGAGCTGAATGCGCTTACTACATTCCAATACAGATATTCATCAACACTATCATCAATATAATATGTTAATTCACCATCTTTTATTATTTCTTTATCCCAAGCACCTATGAAAGGTATTGTTGCTTTACCCCATTCATAAGATTCTGCTTCTACTGTTTCGATTGTTAATCCAATCCATAATAAAGCCATAGCTGTTAAAGAAATTAGTATAATTGTTTGTATTTTTAGTAATTTTTTAAATTGTCTACTGAGAATTACATCAATTACTGAGTATAAAGTAGACATTGATAAGTACATATTATGCAATCTTATTTTAAAGATTTTTGTTTCAGTTAATAGTAACCAATTCATGGGTTCAGTGGGATAGTTTATATATGTATAACCAGTTTATTCTTAATTTATATAAAAAATTAATATTTTAATTTGTAAGATAAACAGTAGTTGAAATTGTATAAAAATTTATTGTTATTATGAACTTCGATTCTAAAAAGATCAGATACAAACTCTTTTTCATACTTTTACCTTTGATTCACAACAATAGAAGTCAATGATATTTACATGGTATCGATTAAAAATGGCTATTCATGATTATAACTTAATTTTAAGTATTTACTGTTGAGAATGAAGGTTTTTTCCTTTCGTGCTAGTTGTTTTATACCATTCATTATATTAGGTGTTTTTCGTTTTCTTTGATTTGGTTCATCTGGGTTATATAACCATCTAAAAAACTTATTTAAAATTATCTGTCATGCATTATATGATCCTATCCATTTCTGTGTTTCATCTTCATGCGTTGATTTTCTAAGACCGTTTAAATAATTCAAAAAGTCTTGTTTTATCTTTTCTCTAAATGATGTCTTATCTTCAAAAAAGTTGGATAACCAGACTAAAATGTTAATCCACTTTCTTTAGTAGAATTTTTTTATTTATTTATTTCTGTTTGTTCAGCAATGATGTAATCACATATAATATTAGCATTTTCAAGATTTCTTTCTGCGAGTTTTATTAAAAAATTTTTATAATATATATCCTCTCGACAATGATTTGGTAATTATGTCAATCTTTTTCTCTAAGTTGTAGTAACCATTCATTTGATTTGCTTCGGTTTGTGATGCTTGCACTGTCATTTCCTTTTTATATACAATAACAATATCTTCAGAGATATTAATAAAATTATTATACAAACCCCGAAGTAAGACGCCGGGAGTGGGACTCGAACCCACGAGTCCAAGAGGACATCAGCTAGCACGTCAAGTTAAATTTGTGATCTCGAGGCTGACCCCTTTTAAGGTCATTTGACTTACCTAGCTTGGGTACCCCGGCAATTCATTAAAATATTCTTCAATCTTATATATTTAATATCTATTAATAAAATAATTAATTTTTTATACTAATCTATCTTTTTAGCGTTTATTACAATTTTTGTCATTATTTTTCAATTAAACAAAATATATATTTTATTATATAGGATTAGGACATATATATGCTCAAATTCATTTTATTTTATTAGAAATTAGATAATATAATTCAAAATAACAAATAATAAACAAAAATTATATGATTTGATAAGGCAAGCAAAAAAGATGGCGTTATCATCATTAAAAGACAAAAATCTACAAAAAATTCTTTTAGAGATTGGATATGATTCACTTTATCCAATTCAAGAACAGGCTATTTCTAATGGGCTTTTAAAAGGCAAAAACTTGCTTATTACATCTCCTACTGCAAGTGGTAAAACTCTCATAGCAATTATGGCTGCTCTAAAGAAAATAGAAAAAAAAGAGAAAGTGATCTACATGACACCTCTTAGATCTCTAGCAACCGAAAAATATCATGATTTTTTAGAATTAAACTCTATTAATTTTGTTAACAATAAAAATTTAACAACTACTACTCCTAAAAATACAAATTTTGAAAAAAGTTCTTTATTAAAAAAGAAAAAAGGAGACAAAAAGAAAAATTTTATTGTAAAACTTGCAATGGGGAATTATGACTCTCCGGGTAATGATCTTCTTAATGCAGATATAGTAATTTTAACTAATGAAAAATTGGATGCATTAATTAGAAATGATAGCGAATTATTATCAAATGTGGGATTATTTGTTATAGATGAAGTTCACTTGATAGGAGATAAGGATCGTGGTCCAACCCTTGAGATGATGTTAACAAAAATTAAGAAATTTTATCAACAAGTACAAATTCTAGCATTAAGCGCAACAGTTTCCAATTCCAAAGATATAGCTGAATGGCTAGATTGTAAATTAATAGAGAGTAATTGGAGACCAACTGAACTTCTTGAAGGTGTATATGATAATGGTAAAGTCCGTATGAATAATAATACCAATATAAAAATAAAAACTCACTATAATTTTCATTCTTCCATTCCTGCTGCTGTGTCAGTTGCAATTGATTCTTTGGAAAGTGGAGGTCAAGCTATAATTTTTGCAGAGACTCGTAAACGTGCAGTATCACTTGCTACAAAGTCTGTCGAAGGTGTTGTTAGATTATTAGATAAAGATCAAAAAGAAAGAGCTCAAAAATTATCATTACAAATATCAAAAATGTCAGATGATACTGATATTACTAACAATCTTATCAATCTAGTGTCAAAAGGTGTAGGTTTTCATCATGCTGGATTGAATCAATCAATACGAGAAATAATTGAAGATTCATTTAAACAAGGGATGATCAAATTATTAGTTGCAACTCCAACCTTAGCAGCTGGGGTAAATCTTCCAGCACGTAGAGTGGTTTTATCAAGTATTTTAAGATATGACTATGATATTGGAACAAATATTCCAATTAGTATTTTAGAATATAAACAATTTTGTGGTAGAGCGGGAAGACCAAAATATGATACCTTTGGAGAGGCAATAATTATACCAGATTCTAATATGAATTCTGAAGAGTTATATGATCATTATATTCTTGGAACTCCTGAACCTGTTAATTCAAAACTTTTTAATGAAAAGGCCTTACGATTTCATATCCTTAGTACTATTTCTACTATTCCGGGTATGAAAAAATCAGAATTATATGATTTATTTTTAAATACATTATTTGCCCAAGATTATAGAAAGTCTACTATCGTTTTCAAAATAGATGTTGCACTAGACTCTCTAGAAAAGTGGGATCTTATTAAATCAAAAAATGAGAGATATATTTCAACAGATTTTGGTAAAAAAACATCTATTTTGTATATAGATCCTCTTACAGCTATAGAATTTAAAAATACATTAGACACATTAAATGAAATAAATACAAATGAATCGTTAAAGACAATAACTCAAAGTAAAGAAAATGAAAATAATAATAATAATAATAATCTCATTATAAAATTTTTACATCTTATCTCTGAATGTTCTGATTTTTATCCAAAGCTTTCATTAAGAAGAAAGGATATGGATTATTTTTATAATTTTGTCAATAGGCATGTTGATGATGATTTATTATTTGATCTAACTGAATACAACTGTTCAAGAAGCTTCTTGGCTCTATACGAATGGATTAATGAGAGTAGTGAAAGAAATCTAAGTGATAGACTAGGGGTTGAACCTGGTGATATGCATAGAATTGTAGAATCATCTGATTGGTTATTATATGCATTATATGAGTTTGCTAAATTATTCAATAGGAATGATGTTCTTGAAACTTTATTCAATCTGCGAATTAGAACAAAGTATGGAGTTAAACAGGAATTACTTCCGCTAATTAAGTTAGAAGGTATAGGAAGAATACGAGCTAGAGCATTATATAATGCAGGAATCATTGATATTCAAATGTTGAAAGCTACTCCTGAATCAACTTTATCTAACATATCTAAAATTGGACCATCAATCGCAAAAAAGATCAAAAGACAAGTAACATCATCAACAAGATCATCACACTAAGATCATTTTTTACTTATATTGTAAAAATAAATTTTTTATGGCATTCAGTAAAAATATACATATAATAATGAAAACAAACTAGTGGCTAACTATATGATATTTTCTGACATCAATTCACTTATTATGGTATTGATTTATGGAATAGTTGCCTCTGCTATTTCATTTCTGACCGTTTATTTTGCTATGCCAAAAGCAATTACATCTCTACGAGAAAAAGGTAGTATAGTACAAGATTATCATAAACCTAAAAGACCAACAATTCCAAGACCTGCAGGTCCAATTTTAGTAATAGGAATTACATTATCCTTAATAGTAATTTATCTATTAACATTCAATGAAAAAAGTCTTGCTATTCTACTTACTACAATTATTGCTTTCTTGGTAGGCTATATAGATGATAGAAAAGTAATGCCAGGTTGGTTCAAACCTGCTGCATTAGTGATTTCTGCTTTGCCTATTCTAATATTAGGAGCACATGATACTAATCTAAATCTTATATTTGGTACTGCTTTTATTCCGCTTTTATACATACCAATTATTTTAATAGCTATTCCTGTAATCGGAAATACTATTAATTCTATTGATGTACTGAATGGTGTCGCTAGCGGTTTCATATTAATTGCCTGTATTCCTCTGATGATTAGTGTGTATATATTTGGAAGTATAGAAGTCTTTTTAGCATCACTTTCTTTATTTTTTGGAACTATTGCCTTTTATAAATTTCACAAATTTCCAAGTAAAATATTTCCGGGAGATTCAGGTACTTTGCTATTAGGTGCAATGTACGGAGCAATAGCCATAACGGGCAAATCTGAACTTATTGCAATTATTGCATTACTCCCTGCAATATTTAACTCATTTCTATTTCTTTCTAGTGTAAAAAAGATAATTGAACATAGAAAAATCACAGCAAGGCCTACATTTTTAACTAATGATTTTAAACTAGCTGCATCTAAAGATAAAAAAGCTCCAATTACACTCTTACGATTACTTTTAGTTGATGGTCCACTTTCAGAAAATGAATTAGTTAACAAAATCTTTAAACTTGCAATTTTTTCATCAATTCTAGCATTGATTTCAATTGTTATTCAATATTATTTTGTCATTGGTGGAAGAATTTAAATGTCTAATCTATTTTTGCTTATTGGAGTAATTTGGTGTACACTTTTAGCAATATCTTCCTTTTTGGTAATTTTTATTGCACCCATCGATATTGTAATTTTTAATAACAGATTGGATTTGTATATTACCTCGATAGTACAAGCAACAATAGCTATAACAATAGTATTAATGTTAATAGCCTTTTTAAATTATTTAAAGAGACTTTATATTCAAAAAAAATTACATATATAATATAAAATAATCTGCTTTTTATATTATATTTCAATAAATTAAAATCCTAATTGTATCAAAACTTGTTATAAATGGATATTTTAGATTCAACTTTATCAAATACTGATGATGCAGAATATATTATCAATTTATGGAAGGCTTTTTGTAGATCTAGAAAAGCACTATCTTTAGAATATAATACTACCGAGGCAGTTATTAATAAATGGAATAATCGATTTTTTAATATTTCTTCAGTTAAACAGATTAAAAAATACGTAAAAGAAAACATTACAGCTGAAGGTCATGTTTTAGATGATCCATTCTAATTCTATTCTTTTTATTCTGATGATGCAAAATTATTTTTTTCTGCTACATATGCTGATTTTATTTTTGAATATCCTCTCTCTTCTAAAAATAACCAATTTTTTCCACAAATAACACAAGTTATTTTTTTATCAACAGGTAAAAATTCAAGCTCATAGTGACTACAACGTATTTGATATTCCAATTTCATAGCCTCCATTTCTTTTATTGTATCAATATGCCTGACAGAGTTTTCTGTCAATGTAAATTCATCATTTTATATCTTGTAATAAGGTTAATATCACTTTATCTTCTGCTTTTATTATAACTAATAACCTAGATATAATACTATATATATAAAAAATCTAAAAATTTTTCTATTTTTATTTTAACGAAAATATAAATGGTAAAATTAAATAATTAAAGCTGTATAATAATAATTATGAAAATTATAGCTTCTAGTTTTATTATACTTGTTGCAATACTATTATCCTCTTTCTTCTCAGTATTTATTAATGTAAATGCACAAGAGTTGAAACCAAATGCTATAGTCTCACCTAGTTGTGGTGATGTTACTGGATATGGAATGGCTTTGCATGCAAATGGATTTGAACCTAATAGTAATGTTGGTTGGAAATTAGTTAATCCAGAAACACAAGCAACTTCAGAATTTGGTTATTTTTCTACAAATAGTACAGGTGGATTTTCTGAACCTGTATATATTGAAGAAGGAGAATTAGTTGAGGGAAAATATAATATTCAATTCTTTGATGATGCTGACAACGATAGTAATCCAGATCCAGGCAAAAGAGAATTTATTGTATCTATGTCTGTTCCATGTGAAGAATGATAGTGAAGATAAATATTGGCAAAAGAGATATTTTAATCCTTATATCAGTTCTTTTAACATTTTAAGATAAATTACTATTATAATACTTTGCAATATTATAGATTAATACAATTTACTTATGCTAATTATAATTGCATAAAAAATAATAATAAGGATAATGATAAGAAAAGTAAAATATTTGTTAATATTTTTCATTTTATAAATAATTGACCAGTATTAAACCATTGTTTCAATTCCTCAAAGGTAGGCTTATTATTATTATTATTATTTTCTTCTTTCATCAAATCAAGTTGAAGAAGAATATAATTAATTTTTTTTATTAATTTACTAGAATCATCGATATTATCATATTCTACTATTCTCATAGATTCTTTACGTAAAGCATCTGGAAGATTATTCCACCATTCTTTAAAAGTTCTATTTTCTTTTTGCATAATTTTTTCTTGTTTTTATAATTTTAAAATTTGGTTATTATAAAAGTTGTATATCTATAATGATTTTTTATAGTATTTAGACTATATTGCTATCAATTTTTTTTAAGTATCAAGTAAATTATATTCAAATATAATTTTATAGCTAATAATCTTATAAATTACTAATCACGATTAAGTAACTAGATGCTTATATAATAATTAGTTCATTTAGTAAACATTTGTAACTATAATAATAAAACTTTCTGTTATTATCCAATAACTTAATAATCTGATAGTGATTGTAATATTCTGTTCTATCCTTGAAATATTGTAATATTTATTTATATAGCAAAAATTAAAAAATAATTGTTATTTTATGATAGTTTAATAGAATTAACTCTGTTTGAGATTAAATCAAAGTAATTATTAAATCAATTACTATAAATTTACAATATAATTATGTGTATTAATAAAATTAAGTTTTTTTAGCTAATGCAATAAATCTAGAGCTAATTTCAGTTCAGAAATTTCTTTTTCTATAGCTAAACTGTCGCTTTTATTATTATTATGAGTAAATCTCAATAGATTTTCACAAGCTTTGATTTGTTCTATTATTATTTCCTTTTTATCTATACAACAATTATGATATGGTTCAGCAATTGAGTATATGATATTTGTTTTGTCATTAATTTTTGATGTTTTAGCTTCTATAATGAATGGAAATTCTATTTCTAATATGTTCATATTTTCAAATCACTAATAGATGTTACATATTGTTTTATTTTATTTTATAGGATATAAACTATTTAGAGATATGAGAATAACAATAAATTAAATAGTGTTATGTATTTATATAAATAAATCAATTAATAAAATTTTTTATTATATATTTAAATAATTAAGTTCAATAGTTAAATTTTAAATTATTTGTCTATTTACAAGTTTAAATTTATAGCAACAAAAATTTATTGTATGTAAAGGCAAATCTAGAATAAAGGAACAAGTTAATCAACTATTCTATAACTACTTCACCTAGGATTAAATAAATAGATTTCATTTATAATATTAATTACTAATTTATTTATACTTCTACTGTATTTTATGATAATCACTATTGTATAACTGAAACTATGAAATGTCTATTGTTATCTTTAAATCTATGTAATTAGTATACAACAATATAGAATATATAAAAAATAATACTTTATTTTCCTTTATATAGTTTCATTTTAATGTTTTAATATTTTATTGACTATAGAGAATAACAGCAATACTGTTATCTATTTTTCATACTATATTATATATAAAGTAATCTCAAAATGGATAATAATAAATATAAATATTTTTTATCCAATTTTTTTCCCATATTAATCGGGGTATTTTTATTAATTAATACTAATTATAGTATTAATTATATATCTAGTATAGAAGATAAACAGCAAAATGCCACTCTTGCTTTTGGAGACTCTGACTTTATTGCCATAGGAGAATTTCACACAAATGAAGGAAATATAATGGTTCATTTGAACAATGAGGCATAATAAAAAATGAAAAAACGCTATTTCAAAGATCAATATGATAGATTTAATTCCAATGTAAAAAGCATCTGTTTTATTTATCCTGATCTTTGTTCTTGTGGTCATGAAAAATATTATCATTCAAATTTGGATAAATGTAATTCTAGTGACTGTGAATGTAAAAGATTCTTACCTTGATATAATAGTATGTATATTACTATTGAATTCTATTGTTAGATAGTCTAGTACTATCTAAAACTAATGATTTTATAGTAAAAAGGATTTTAGTATATAAATAAATTAATTGCCATTTAAAAAATTAAAAAACTATATTCTTTTAAAGAAATTATTATAGTTCTATATAATTCTATATAAGCCTATATCCAAACTATACACTTCTCTTATGTATGTAAAATTACATTAAATACAGGGTAACATGGCATTGGATGAAAATATGACATCTCGTTTTGAAATTGCTAATTCTTCTAATGAACTTTATAAAGAAACTACTAAAGTTGACACTACATCATCTAAATTCACTATCAATAATCTAGATGCAGGATTTCATAATAAACATGTTCTTAAAGATATTAACTTGGGCATTAAAGAAAATACAGTAACTGCATTTATAGGTCCTTCTGGTTGTGGTAAAACTACCCTGATTAGATGTTTGAACAGAATGCATGAAATGACACCAGGTGCATATGCTAAAGGTGAAATTTATCTAGATAAAACAAACATTTACGATCAAAAAGTTAATCCAGTAATGGTTAAAAGACGTATAGGCATGGTATTTCAAAAACCCAATCCCTTTCCAACCATGAGTATATATGATAATGTTGCAGCAGGTTTAAAATTAAATGGTGTTAAAGATAAAAAAATCATAAAAGAAATAGTAAGAGAAAGTCTAGAAGGAGCAGCATTGTGGGAAGAAGTAAAAGACGAATTGAATAAACCTGGAATGAGTATATCAGGAGGCCAACAACAGAGACTATGTATTGCTCGAGCACTTGCTATGCAACCAGAAGTTCTTCTCATGGATGAACCTACATCGGCATTGGATCCTATTGCATCTTCTAAAATTGAAGAGTTAATCCATGAATTAAAGAAATATCTTACTATAGTAATAGTTACACACAATATGCAACAAGCAACTAGAATTGCAGATTATACTGCATTCATGTTTCTTGGATCATTAGTAGAATTTGGTAAAACAAAACAAATATTTGAAAAACCAAAAAAGGAATTAACAGAAAGATATATCTCTGGCAAATTTGGTTAGAACTACCACAAAATATTAGTTATATTATATATAAAAATAACAAAAACTGATATAAAATAATAGTTGATAAATCTGGAAAATTTTGGTTAGAGGATAATTTAATTAATTATATTAAACTATCTGTTTCTTTTCTAGATATTGTATACATTAGATTAAAAATAAATTAATAACCTATATTTTTTATTAATATCTATTGTGCTTCTTTTCTGAGATAAATGTTTAAGAAATACAAAATAATAAAATAATTTATATATTAATGAAAAAAAAATTATTACTATTACGTCACGCAAAATCTAGTTGGGATGACCCTGATCTTTCAGATTATGAGAGACCACTTAACAATAGAGGAAAACAGAATGCATCTACAATGGGAAATTTTTTAAAAAAAGAAAATCTAGTACCTGATCTAATTATTAGTTCAACTGCAAAAAGAGCAAATAAAACTGCCAATATAATTGCTAAAAAATCTGGTTATAATAAAAAAATTCTTGAATCAAAAGTGTTGTATGGTGCTACTACAGATGATTATACAAATGTAATTCATGACATCAGTAATGAATATAAAATTGTTCTATTAGTTGGACATAATCCTACTATGGAAGAAGTAGTAGAAAGAATTATCGGTGAAAGACATATCCTGAAAACTTGTTCTTTAGCACATATAGATTTATTAATAGATTCTTGGAAAAAATTTGATTATGGTATAGAATGTAAACTAATTGATCTAATCCATGTTAGAGAGTTATAATCTCATAAAAATTAATAATCATATAGAAATAGAAAGAAATATCCTTCAATATTATTACTTTTTTGGAATAAAGTTTGATAATTTATATTTATCTATAGTTGTCTATATAGACCTCTACAAAATATATAATTATTGTTTTTATTTTATTTTGTATTTAAAAATAGATTTTCAGAAAAAAGTTACATATTGTTTATATAACCATTAAATAGTAATAAAAATATGGATAAAAAGATTTTTGTTTTTGCGATGTCAATTGCATTTGGTATTGTCCTAATGAATATTATTTCAATGAGAAATATCTATATACTAAAGGATAAAGACGATAGATATGCCATAGTGACTTTAGAGAATGAAAAAGCAGAGATGTAGAAGTTACGGTATGGAAGTTTAAATAACATATAAGAGCTAAAAAAGTTAAGTTAATGAGATTTAAAAAAATAGAAATTCAATGGAAAATGGATTGAATTCAATAAATTTGAAATTAACTTTAATTTTGTTAGTTGGTATTATAGTTTTTCTAATTTTAAATTATAAAGAAATAAATGCCCAAAATACAACTAAAGACAAGATTGATCTCTGTTGTACTTGGGGATCAGAATTGAAAGATGGTATATTGACCTATAATATAAAAAAAGGGGCTAATAATGATCTTGAACAAATTGTCGATTTAGCATTTTCTGAATGGGAAAAAAATCTAAATAACATTCATTTTAAAAATATCAAAGATACTGCAGTAGATATAGAAATAAAATTTAAAAAAAGCAGTAATGATAACCAAGAAGGTGGTCATGCAGTGATTTATTTTAACGATAATGGATTTATTGATAATGTAGAAATTTCAGTTTCAAAAACTTCTAATGGAACAGCACTAAACCAAACTATGTTGGAACATTTAACTAAACATGAAATCGGCCATGCACTTGGTCTAGGTCATTCACAATTTCCCCATACTATAATGTATCCAGTTGTAAATGAAACAGTTACAAAAATTTCTAAATGCGAAACTGATGCTGTAAAAGATGCTAATAATTGGAAATTTGTCAAGAATGATAAAAAACCTAAGATGTTAGAACAAAGTGTATATATATGTACACAATGAATAAAGTATTCATTTAGAACAAGTTGTTTTTTAGATCAGTAATAATAAAATTAAAATAAATCATTATTACCAAATAAGGTAACATTTAGTAAGAAATCTTCTCAACCTTTTCTAAATATATTAAACATTTTACAATAAGTTTTTCCATCTAAATATTAGAAAATATCTGTTTGAGAATAATTTAAGAATGATTAATTGATATAATAATATAAATGAAATACAAGATAATATATGGTTTAGTTTTTTAGTTTAGCCATGATAGTCTTAATTCAAATCCTAGTTCAAGATGATAAAAAGTATTTTATATGCTAATTTTATTGTATGTTGCTTTATTAATAATAATAATAATAATAATAATTGCTATTCATAACTATATTCTATATAATTCTATAAGCTTACTATATGGTATATGGTAAACAATTTGATATATTGGTAGATGTATAAAACAGTATAATTATGGGAGTAACAACATCATTGCATATTGTTTCTAGTGGTAAAGCTTCATTAAAAACTACTGTCCCAGTATTCATAGTAAAACAATTTAAATTAAAAAAGGGAGATAATCTAGATTGGCGTATTGATATGCATAATAATGAAATGGTGATAATTGTTAATAAAATTAAATAACAAATTCAGTGATTTAAAATATTTTTATTATTATTATTTTTATAAAACTTATTCCTCAATAGTAATCCTATAATTGTAGTTCCAATAAATGGTGCAGTAAGATAAAGCCATAAATCAACATAATAACCAGAGACAACAGCAGGTGCCAAAGAGCGGGCAGGATTCATTGAAGCACCAGAAATCAATCCAAACAAAAAGATATCTAAACCTACTATAGCACCAATTGCTATTCCACCAAATCTTTTTAATCCTTTTGTATAGACTACTATCAGTATTACTAACATAAGTAACGCAGATGCAAATATTTCTATTCCAACAATAACATAAATTGGAAAGTCAAGATAATTAGGAGCATTAGCACCCAAATTAACTTCATTGCCAAGAATTAAATAAATGAAAATGCTTGCTAAGATGCCACCTATAATTTCTGCTAAGAGATAAATCAACAATAATCCTTTTTTTCTTTTGA
>DATFBJ010000430.1:0-5928 GCA_035253885.1 Nitrososphaeraceae archaeon | reverse complement strand
CTTCAATATCTGTTTGGCAACTTTGCCTATACCGCATCCAAGATCCAGGACTGAAGCGTTATGCGGAATAAAAGAAGTCAAAAATATGTTTTCATCTTCATCTTGCTCTACAATTATAAGAGAATTGTCTAAATTTCTAAGTCTTTGTAAAGTTTTGATTAATCTATCATTATCTCTTTGATGCAGTCCTATCGTTGGTTCATCCAAAACGTAAAGTACTCCTGTTAGATTCGACCCAATTTGAGTTGCAAGTCTTATCCTTTGAGATTCTCCACCTGATAGAGATGAAGCAGATCTATTTAATGTTAAATAATTTAATCCTACATTAATTAAAAATTCTAGCCTTGCTTTGATTTCTTTCAATACATTTTTTGCTATGTATTTATTTGTGGGATCGAGTATTAAATTATCAAAAAAATTGTAACATTCATCTATGGGTAAATCTCCAACATCCATTATTGACTTATCATCTATTTTTATGGACAAAGACTCTTTTTTTAGTCTCTTTCCAGAGCATGTATTACAAACATGTTCTTTCATAAAACGAGACAACATTTCTCTTTTGTTTTCTGATTCAGTACTATTATACAATCTTTGCAAATTAGGAATAATTCCTTCAAAATTACTTTCATATTCCCATTTGCTTTGAGAATATTTTGATTCATATCTGTAATGAATACTTTGATTAGTTCCATATAAGATAACATTAATTTGTTTGGAATTCATTTTTTCTATAGGAGTATTTAAGTCAAATCCAAATTTTTTTCCTACATATTTTAACATAGAGGTTTTAAAGGTTGCAAAATTTCCTTGCCATGGTTTAATTGCTCCCTCTAGAATACTTTTACTTTTATCTGGAATTATTAATTCAGGATCAAATTCTATTTTAATCCCTAAACCGTTACATTCATCACATGCACCAAAAGGAGAATTAAACGAAAAAGATCTAGGTTCAATATTTCCAATACTAATTTTACAAAATGGACATGAATTGTATCTAGAAAATAAATATTCTTTATTATCAATTATAGTAATTACTATACCATTTGCTAGGTTTGTTGCATTCTGTAATGACTCAAAGATTCTACTTCTCTCATTTAATGAACATTGAATTCTATCTATCACAAGTTCAATATTATGTTTCTTTTGTTTTTGTAAAACAAGTTCTTTCTCTTCTATTTTTATATTTTTTTTATCTTCATAACTTCTTTCAGATGAATTATCAATCAAGTCCTCTATATTCACAAATTCCCCATCAATTCTTAGTCTGGAGTATCCCTTTTGATTTAATTCTTGAAATAATTTCTCATATGAACCCTTCTTTCCTTGAACTAATGGAGCCAGAATAATTATCTTTGACTTTTCTTTAGAAAATTTTAATACCGACTCTGTAATAGATTCCAAAGTTTGATTTTGTATTTTTCTACCACAATTTGAACAATATGGTTCTCCAATTTTTGCATATAATAGTCTTAGATAATCATAAATCTCTGTTACTGTACCAACAGTAGAGCGAGGATTTCTATTTGTTGTTTTTTGTTGAATTGAGATGGCCGGTGATAATCCTTCAATAGATTCTACATCTGGCTTTTCCATTAGTTCAAGAAATTGTCGGGCATAAGCTGATAAAGACTCAACATATCTTCTTTGTCCTTCAGCATAAATAGTATCAAATGCTAATGTAGATTTTCCTGATCCAGAAAGTCCTGTAAAAATAACAATTTTATTTTTGGGTATATCAACATTGATATTGTTGAGATTATGTTGTTTTGCTCCTCTAACAACTAATTTATCAATCATAAGCTAAGTCATCTCCATTATTCCAATTTCCTGGTTTATTTTTTTTAATTTTTCTCTCAATTGTATTGCTTTCTCAAATTCAAGTTCTTCAGCATAATTATTCATTAATGCTTCAGTTTCTACAGAGAGCTTTCTCAAATCATTTTTACTCATTGATTTAAAGAATTCATATTGAATTTCCGATTTCTTATCTTTAGTTATCGGTTTTGATATTGAAATGGGTGCTATTTTATGTAATGTATTAAACTCTATCTGTTTTTTTCTTCTTCTATTTGTTTCTTCAATAGCTTTTTCCATTGACTTTGTTATTCTATCAGCGTACATTATTACCATTCCATCAATATGTCTAGCAGCTCTTCCAAATGTTTGTATAAGACTTGTATCATTTCTTAAAAATCCTTCTTTATCTGAATCTAAAATAACAACGAGTGATACTTCCGGAATATCTAATCCTTCCCTTAATAAATTGATACCAATTAAAACATCAAATTCACCCAATCTTAATTGACGAATAAGTTCAGTACGCTCTAATCCTTCAATTTCTGCATGCAGATATCTTACTTTTATATTTTTTTTTGATAAGAATTCTGCTAAATCTTCCGCCATTCTTTTTGTTAATGTTGTGACTAGTATTCTTTGATTATTAGAAGTTCTTTTCTGAATTTCCTCAATTAAATTTTGAATTTGATTTTTTGATGATCTAACTTCTACTTTTGGATCAACCAAACCTGTTGGTCTAACCACCTGGTCAACAACTTGGAAGCTAGAAGCCAATTCATAAGGTCCTGGCGTAGCCGATACAAAAATTACTTTTTTTAAATATTTCTCAAATTCAGAAAATTTTAAGGGACGATTATCAAATGAGCTAGGAAGTCTAAACCCATATTCAACTAACATTTCTTTTCTTGTATGGTCTCCATTATACATACCTCTTAATTGTGGAATTGTTACATGTGATTCATCTATTACTAATAAAAAATCATCTCTGAAAAAATCTAATAAACAATAGGGAGGTTCTCCTTCTTTCCGTCCGTCAAAATGGCGAGAATAATTTTCTATTCCTGAACAATATCCTAATTCATTTATCATTTCGATATCAAATTTTGTTCGAGAGGCTAATCTCTCCTTTTCTAATTCGCCTTCTAATTTAGGTAGCCATTCATTCAATTCCTTTTTTATCATTCTTATTGCTTTGTCTCTAATTTTTTTATCCGTTATGTAATGTTTTGCTGGAAATATTTTTATTCTATTCACATTTCTAATTTTTCTTAATGTAATAGTGTCATGAATACTTAATTTTTCAATCTCATCGCCAAAAAAAGTTATTCTAACAATTTCATTAGAATAACCAGGAATAAGATCTATATTCTCTCCTTTCACTCTAAAATTACCAGGTGTTAGTGATAAATCATTTCTTTCATATCTTGAATCAATTAATCTCTTGATTAATTCCTTTCTATTTATGAAATCCCCTTCTGTTATTGTTATGGCACTTTTTTCCCATTCTAATGGAGATCCTAAGGAATAAATACATGATACTGTAGAAACAATTATTGTTGGCTCACCACTCATTAACATTGCTGTTGCTTCTAATCGCATTTTTTCAATTGTTTCATTAACCTCTGTATTTTTTTCAATATATGTGTCGGTTTGTGGTATATAACTTTCAGGTTGATAATAATCATAGAAACTCACAAAATATCCTACATTTGTAGAAGGAAAAAATTCTTTGAACTCGGAATAGAGTTGTGCTGCTAGGGTTTTATTATGAGAAATAATAAGAGTATTTTTTTTAATGCGCGAGATAATATTTGCAATTGTAAAAGTTTTACCACTACCAGTAACTCCAAGTAAGGTTTGAATCGATTTATTTCTGTTTGTTAGTCCTTCAGTCAGCTGATCTATTGCATAAGGTTGATCGCCATTAGGTGAATATGAAGATTTTAAAGTAAATTCCAAGAAATCTGGATTATTATTCAAATAACAAATACCTTAAAATTATTAATAGAATATCAAAAAATATATTAACTCTTCCACTTTATGGAGCAACCAATCGAAGGATCGAAGTCTTTTTCTATTTGTTCACTATTTAGAGTCTTTTTAATATTTTCTTCCATTATTTGTCTTGATGGATGACTTTCAGGTGTCATGGCATCATTTATTCTGCCATGAAATACAAGCTTTTTTTGATGATCAAATAAAAAAGGATCTGGTGTACAAACAGCTCCATATAATTTCGCTATTTCTTGAGTTTCATCAAGTAAATAAGGAAAATTTAAATTGTATTCCTTTGAGAATTTTTTCATATTTTCAAAACCCTCCTCCTCATAGTTAGGATCATTACTATTAATTCCTATAATATGAAGTTCTTTCACGTTAAATTTATTTTGAAGGTTTATAATATCATTAATTCTTGCCTTTACAAAAGGACAATGATTACAAATAAAAATTACTAAAAGAGTCTTACTATTAAAATCATTTAATGAATACATTTTTCCATCAACTCCAATTAAATTGAAAGCAGGTGCTCTGTCGCCCGTCTTTAATATTTGAATTGATTCTGTTTTTACCATAATCATTATTTTTTACTCTTCTCTTACATATATCTTCGGTTTTTACTTATTCCCTATAAAATTAGATGATCTATTGTTTTAGTATAAATAAAGTTGACATCGACTAGAACTCGATAGCAAGTTTGGCTTTAAATCTTTTTTCTTTAATTATCCTATACATAATTTTTAATAATGATTATTTATTTCTGATAGGAACAGAAACATTATAACAAATACGGAGCATTTTATTCTAATTTAATAAAACTATCTTAGATAATACTTATTGTCTAAACGATGATTAATAATTAATTGAAAAAAACTATTATCGCTATAAATAATAGGTTTTATCCCAAATTAGTATTCCAATATATGTGATATTATCACACAAATATCTATTTTCTATTTGCTAAAATTAATAATTTTCTATTCTTGGTCTAAGATCTCTACTTTGCAAATGTGGACTAATTTTTTGAATTTTAATGCATCATCAATATTGCCTACTATAGATCCATAATGCATAGGAATTGCCATCGTTGTTGGTTTTAGTAAATTATTAACGCAATCTGCAGCTTCTTCTGCTGTCATAACATAAACACCTGAAACTGGTACAAGGGCAATATCAGGGTTATATTTTGCCATTTCTGATATTTTATCGGTATCTCCTGCATGATAAATTCTCATGTTGTTACAATTTATAATAAATCCTACTTTTTTATCATCTCTAGGATGAAAATTTTTATTCATGTTATATGCCGGGACAATTTCAATGTTAATGTTCTTTTCCTGAATCGTCTGGCCTGGTTCTACATTTGTTACATTTTTGAATCCTTCTTGATTTAACTTATCACTACATTCCAAGGCTGCAATTATCGTCGTTTTATCATTTATAATATGGCGTAGGTCCTCAACACTAAGATGATCAAAATGATTATGAGAAATGAGTACTAAATCGGCATCATTTTTTTTATGATTTGATTTTGATAATTTGTATGGATCAATATATATTACTTTGTTATCATCAGTGACTATTTTAAAGCCATCATGTCCCATCCAATGGAATTTTATATTATTTATTTCCATACTTACTTTTAATTTTTATACTGATTTAAATTTGTTGATTTATTAGCAATTAATTATTATTATTTTATTATTTTTTAAGGAAAATACCATTATTTTTTCTGATAATGATCTTTTAATTAAATTTTTATCGAGAGTAGCAATTGCACTATTATACGAAATTGCATAATCTAAGAGACTATCATCTGGATACCTTAATTTTTTTGTATTCACAATTTCAAACTGTTTTGCTATTTCCAATGCTGTTCTGGCCATTTGAGATATTTTATATGAGTTTCTATTTTTGATCTTATTTAATTCATCTATTACGATATCTGGAATAAGAAAATTAATTTTTCCATAATTAATTATGATGTCATCCAATAGTTTGATTGGTTTTGTGACTAGAGCTAATAAAAAACTAGTATCCAAAATTATATTTATCAATATTATTTATAGTTCTATTTTTATATTTTAAAAATATATTTAAATATTTTAATATTGTAATAAAAATAAGGGA
>DATFBJ010000429.1:0-2069 GCA_035253885.1 Nitrososphaeraceae archaeon | reverse complement strand
TGACTCTTTATCACCCAAGGTTGGAGATGTACATTCAATCGAAATGCTATATCTTGTACCTCGAGTTATTATGGGTTTACTTGCAGTACTAGATACATTTCTTATCTATAAAATAGCTGAGCATAGATATAGTCGGAATGTTGCTTTTGTTGCATCGATACTGTTTGCAGTAATGCCTTTGAGTTGGATGCTAAGAAGAGTATTATTAGAGTCAATTCAACTTCCATTTATTTTATCTTCTATTTTATTTCTCTTTTATAAAAGAAATTTAACTGTTGGAGATAATAATAGTATAAAAGACAAAAACAGTAATTACCATAATAACAATTTAATTATTTTCACAACAATTCTGTCTGGAATATTTTTAGGATTGGCCATTTTTACAAAGCTTCCTGCATTTTTAATGATCCCACTTGTTGCATATCTTGTCTATACTCATAGTAATAATAATAATAATCATAAAAATATCAAAACTTTAGGATTATGGTTTATTCCTGTTATTTTGATACCAATGATCTGGCCTGCTTATGCTATATCAACAGGCAATTTCGATGAATGGCTAAATGGTGTTTTATGGCAGGCAGATAGAAGTACTAGATCTCTATCGAATGCGGTAGAACATCTCTTTAAGATGGATCCTCTGTTATTGGCCCTTGCCATAGCAGGAATTATTTATGCACGATTAAAAAAGGATTATTTTCTTCCATTATGGATATTTCCTTATTTAATTCTTCTATTTCTTATAGATTGGGTCTATTTTTTTCATTTCATTCCAATTTTGCCTGCGTTTTGTATTGCAGCAGCAGTACTTTTGGTTGATCTAGCAAGAAAAAGCAATAAGATAAAGATAAAAATCCTCAAACCTTTAACGTTTTCAGCCATAACTGCAATTATTATCTTTGGTTTCTTAAATACAACTACACTTATAACGACAAATCTTAATACTACATATTTTGAACTTGTCTCATTTATCAATGAGAATTTGCCTAATAATCCTAATCCAAATAGTAAAAACGGATATGAACAGAATGTTGTTTTAGTAGGACCAAATGGTGCATGGACTTTCTTTTGGATATTAAAATATATCTTTGACAAAGATGTTGATTTTAAATGGTTTGAACTTCCAAAAGATTATATTGGATCAATAACAAACGAGAAATTTCTTTTGATGGCAGATAGAGAAGTACGTTATGGTGTTTACATGGGCAATAGTGATGATTCACATATTAATGAGATAAAAAAGCTCTATAACCACTCAAATCAGCTGAAAGTTTTTCCGAATACTACTATTACATATGATCTTGATAAATATCCTTATAACAATATCCTTGATGATTTCTATAAACTTAGAGATATCATAAAAACTCGAGGAATAGATTGGAGTAGAGAAATCGAGGTTAGAGGGAATTATTCAATACAATAATTCTTATTTGTATTTTTTATATAATTAGATTTTAAATAAATTAAATATAAAACTTTTGTCAACATCTTTTTTTCCATTTTTTATGCTTTTCATTAAAAAAACTAAATTAATTATTTTAATATTATCTGTTATGTTTTATAGTTACTATTCTAAGATACTTAAGAAATATAAGTAATATTTAAAAATTTAATTTTATTCTATACTCAAAGTCAGTAGAAATTAGAATGTTAATTAGTAGTATGTTTGATAAGAAAAGTAGGAAATTTAGCCATAAAGCTATCTTATTAATTTTCATTCCTTTAGTTTTATCAGCATTTACTCATATTTGGAATCCCATAGGATTTCCAACTATACATGTAGACGAAGGCCATTATATGCGTAGAGCAATGCAAGTCATAGAAGGTCAAGGTCCCCAAGAATCAAGTAACACATATTTTTATCCATATGATCATCCATACTTTGGACAACTGTTTTTAGGTGCTGTTTTAAAAATAATTGGATATCCTGACTCTTTATCACCCAAGGTTGGAGATGTACATTCAATCGAAATGCTATATCTTGTACCTCGAGTTATTATGGGTTTACTTGCAGTACTAGATACATTTCTTATCTATAAAATAGCTGAGCATAGATATAGTCGGAATGT
>DATFBJ010000428.1:0-3298 GCA_035253885.1 Nitrososphaeraceae archaeon | reverse complement strand
GAAGGTACTACTATTACTAATTTATCAACAAGATTCATCATACTTTTTATTATAATCTCATTTACTAGAAAAGATTCAGAATAATCCTCATCTGCGAATGATGTTATAGGAAGACAAACAAATCCCATTCTAATATCTGGTAGTGCTTCAGAGCCTGGCTTGAATGTCCATAAAACATCTATTGGACCTGCACCTTGATCATAATTCTCTGTTACTTCAACTTCCACCAACAAGTTTTTTCCCATTTGAATAATTGGAGCCTTTAAGGTTTCTATGATTTGCTCTCGTTCTTGTGATCTTTCAGTGGAATAAGAAGAATCCAGATTTTGATTCATGATGGGTAATTATAGACAACATAATATTTTAGAATTTTATAAAGATTAAAATTTAGTACGTAGATAAGTTAGCTATATATTATTGTAAAAGATATTAACTGCTATTAGTATAGTGATAATAGTAATTTAAAGTTTTATCATTATATAGCTGTATTAGACAATTTATCTACAATTGTTATAAAGTATAAAGACTATATATTCACTATCATATGCGAACCGGATAATAAGTAGGTCTAACAGCCTATAAATTATTCTTAGTAGTGTATGGGAACCCCTCGTAGCATAGATAAGAGGACTGCTCCGTAAGGAAAAGTATCTTATCAAGGCTACAGGGAAATAAATTAATAAAATTATATAAAATTGTTGATGAAAAGATATAGTAGTTTAGTAATTTTTAATGTATAGTAATATCCATATGTTTATCTAATTCATTTTCTGAATTAAAGACATCATCGCATAGGACACATTTGTATAGCCTAGGAACTTTTTTCTCAGGCGGTGATTTTGTAATATCTTGATCCGGTTTTGAATATCTCCGAGCAATCATAGGTAAGGGATAGTTGTAATCAGTAAAGCCAGTATAGTATGGATATTCTTTTATATAGTATTGATTTGGGTCTGGTATTGTATCTCTTTCATATTTTTCTTTTACTTCGCTTTCTGTTATCTTTAGCCATAGTACATTATCATCCCATCCTTCAACATATTTTATAGGTATATAATAGTAATGTACATTTACAAATCCTCTTTTAATGACTACAAAATTCCTACTTATAGCATATATATCACCTATATCTATATCATCACTTGTATGAACTGATTCATTTATTAGACTTATCCATTCTCTTTTTTCTTCAGTGAAAGCAGATGATTCACTTGGTGTTGTAGCCATATATTGTTAATCGTATATAAATTATTTAAAAATTAAATAAAAAATAGTTATTTTGTTATTCCTATACCAATTTAAATATTTGATTTAATAATTCGTTTCCAATAATTTACAATAATACATAAATGGCGAATACCTAAAATTTGAATATAGTTTTTTATCTTGAAACATCTTTAGTCTTTTTTTAAATGTAATACTAGATTATACCACCATATCTTTGGATAATTAGGATAAGATTCCATAACTTTTTCATAGCATTATGCATCTATTCTACATTGTAAATTATGTGGAAAAGCATTCCACCATTGAAAAGAGGTTTGCATTATTAAGTATCCATTATATAATTTCTCTATCATAGATATATAGATTTTACAAAAATATTGTTAACTTTTAGCAAATTTTATGATATTTACTAGTATTACTTTATCCCTATTTAAATTAAACCTCAAACAATTAATTCATATGAACAACAATAATAACGCAAAAAATATAGTAGTTGTCTGTGAATCCTTTGGTGACAGAAGTTGTGAATGTGGTTTTTGTTGCAATGATGGATAGAAAAAAATAAGATAATATCAAACACATTAAAGAAAAGAAGAATTAGGAATTTAGACAAATCAAGAAAATAAGTTAAAACTTATTATTTTTTATGAGTACCATTCTCAAACGAGAATTTGTTTAATATAATAATAAAGGTTATTCTATCAATATATAATTATTGCAATATAATCAGGCAAAATAGGCAAATCTTATCAGAGTCTGGATCTTCAACTATAACCAAATATGATATAGTAGGTTCTGATTATGACAATAAATTATTAAAAGTAATTATATGAAATTTTTTTAATATTTGAAAAAAAGATTTTTGAATGATTATCTTTAAATTATTATTTAATTGAAGTATTGTTTATTACATAAATTTCACATGTTAAAATTACCTAATTTAATATCTTTCTAATTGAGGAATTTATATATCGTTAGGATTTCAATAATGATAAGGTTTAGAGTGATATTTCTCCATAGCCATAATTGTAATATTTTTATCGGGTTCTATAAGTGGAGGAATTTCTGAATTTCCTCCTTGAGCAAATGCATTTTCAAAATTACTATTTAGACATATAATCCCTGTTGTTAAAAGAATAATTATTGTTATAGCCAATAATATTAAATGCATCAATAACAAAAAATAATCTTGATATTAAATAACACTTCAATAAACAAATAATAGTATTATTTTATTAAATATTTTTATATATAAACAAAATTTAAAATAATAATAACAAATTGATGTATAATAAGTTATTTGTAATAATAGCAATAACATTTCTAATATCTATATTATCTTTATTTACTGTTCCAGCATTTGCTCAGTCAGAAAAAGAAGAAGAAAAAATAACGAATCAAACTATGCAAAATATCAGTAAATCAACTAACAAACCTATACAGAATGCTACCCAAACTACTGCTAACGAAACTGGAGAAGCAATTCCAATTCAAAAAAACTTACTGACCTAGGAGCCAACATTACAGAAGGAGCAAAGGACATAGTTGGAAATATTGGTGAAGGATTACAAAATTTAACAAAATAAAAAAGTTGACTCATAGGCTAAGGCAATTTAAAATATAATTTTAAATATATAATAGAATAGTGTAGTTAGTGTAAGTCTAAAAATTTTAGTACTACTATTATGGAATCCTAAAATAGAAGCGTTAAGCTCGAAAAATTAATCCTAAACTGCTCAAGATATTAGGATATCAAAAGGTTTATTTTCTTATTGCCTTATATAACAATTTACGAATCTATCAAAGAAGCGGATTCAAT
The DNA here is from genome assembly GCA_035253885.1 of Nitrososphaeraceae archaeon. Taxonomy (GTDB): domain Archaea; phylum Thermoproteota; class Nitrososphaeria; order Nitrososphaerales; family Nitrososphaeraceae; genus TH1177. The sequence continues at coordinate 252 of DATFBJ010000428.1, read as the reverse complement.
ACGAGGCTTTTATTCCCACCTCCATTATATTTCGTTATATCATTAATAATAAAATAAGTTGTAAAAGAAATGTAATAAAATTCTAAATAGAGATTTGAGATTTGATAATCTTAACTAATAAATTTTTTAAAAATCATATTGTATCTACAAAAATAGTATTTTTAATAATAATTCTTTAAATTTAAGAAAACACTTTAAATTTAAAATTATTGTATAAAATTAGATAAAGTATTTAAAAAATGATAAATAGAA
>DATFBJ010000427.1:0-3406 GCA_035253885.1 Nitrososphaeraceae archaeon | reverse complement strand
AAAAATTTTTTGGAGAAAGATAGACACCAAAAGTTAGGGTGGGTTACTTTATTTAAGACTATGTATTAACTTATATGAACATATTTGAAGATCATACTATTTGTATCATATTGCTAACCTAACCTAAACTTGTGGATCGTTCACTGTTTCTGTTATAATTTCTTCAGATACTGTTTGTGTTTTCGTTACTGCTTTTTTCTTAACTACTAATTCCTCTATAATATATGGCTTTTTTGTGATTTCCACTTCTTCTCTTTTTATAGGAATTTTTATCTGTGTGTTAGTTTCTACAAGTTTAAATTCTTCATTATTATTAGATGGCAATGATTGTGAATTTTCATTAACTGGTCTTTGTTCTATCACTAGTTCTTCATGCATAATAGGAATTTGCTCTGTTTTGGTTTCTTTAATTGGTTCTTTTGTAATAGTTGCTTCATCTACAAGTTCTGTCTTGTTAACATCTAATTCTTCTGACATTAAAGGAATAACTTCCTCTTCTTCTTCTTCTTTTGTATTGTTTAATGATTCATCAGCATTATCATTAGTGGTAGTAGTATCTGTTTCTATTTCACTCTTGCTAGAATCATCTTGATCAAGATTTACATCATCATTAGATCTTGACTCCATAGTTTATAACATTACTATAAACAATATAATAGTTGGATACAATAAATTTTAATGATTATTAAAATTACTATAATTAATTAGATATTCTATAATCTACTTTATATTTAGCATAAATAATATAAGAATGGAATTACATAATTCAGAGACAAATATAATAATAATAATAATAATAATAATAGTGATACTATAAACCAAGAAAAAAACCTTTCTACTAAATCCTTTGGAATATCAAACAATTTTTGTATTTATAATACCTTTTTTTGTTAAAATTGAATCTGAACCAACTTCCTGTATTTTGCCAAGATCTGCATCATTAATTCCTAGTGCCTCTTTTTTTATAATTTCATTCCAAGGAATATTATCGTTAGATTCCACAGAGTATTCTATTTATTAAATTATTTAATAATTAATGCGTTTATTTTCATAGCCATTTTATAAATAGTCATGAAGTCTAAACAATAACCTCTGTATAGTTATACAAATTGATTCTTCTTTCTTTACTTCATCAATTACTAGGGTAGAATTGGCTATTATATTATATAACTGAAATCAATTTTATCATCATCTATAATTAACTTTCAAAATTATTAAAAAAATGTAACAAGAGAATGTACTGTTAAAATTAATTTTCTAAATTGAACTAAAGCCTTAAAATCCAAATGTTAAATATTTAGACATGGGATTGGCAAGTAAAATGGTAGGATATTTTTTTGGAATACTAATTGTTTTATTCGGTATTATTTGGATTACATCAACAATCCCAATATTTGTAATAGTAGTAGGATCGATTGGATTATTAGCAATTATTGTAGGAATTGGTATTATATATTTAGGTCATAAAACAGGTGGAAACAAGAAGGAACAAGAACTTCAACTACAATAATAAATCAATAATTAATAGAAACTTTTTCTTAGCAAACCACTATTTCAAATTAACTTTCTTCAATAATAGTAAAGTCTAGATATCTGCTTTCATTTCTTAATCATTACTTTTGAATAATCATAATTGACTATATTATATATAGACTATCTACAGAATAAGATTAGCAGAATAATTATTTTAAAATTATAAAATAAGATGGGAAAATATTTTTGATTTAAATAATAAATGAAAAAATTCTGCTCTCTAATAGAACTATTTTATCCTATGAGCTAAAAAAATGAAAATTATTCCTATTGCTAAAATGAATATGGTCAATACAATCATTGCAAAAACTTGATTAGAAGTTGGAGAGTATAGAATAACAGCCAATCCATATAAACTAGTCAAGATAAAGAAAATCCCAAGTGCATATCCTAACTTTTTTTTAAATGTAGACAATTTTCTTTTTGTTGTTATCTATTTGATATAAGAAGTTTATTTCAATCTTGTTACTCTTTGATTCAGTCGAATGATATGGCAATTTCAATATAACTTATTTCAAAATTATACATATAAATTAAAATTTCATATAATTAATCTTTATATAACATATATAATTTTGACAAAATATTATTAGAGCAATGACAGTCCAATTAATTATGAAAAAAAGAAAAAATGGATGGTTTGTTCCTTGGTATACCATGCCAAATCTTTTTGGCAAGTACATTGTAAGGGCTAAAGGCTTCCCCTGATTGTAAATGAGTTTATTATATTACAGGTCTGTGATTCTCCCGCTCCTATTGTTCCTATCCCATCGTCAACATTAGAAGCACAATCTCCTGTAAATATTTTAATAGGTCCAGTGATGGTGTAATCTGTTCCCAATTGCATCCTTAAAGTTGCTAGATCTGTTTCAACTGATTCATTTGGTGTCTCTGTTACTACATAACTATCTGGACCCAATGTAACAACTGTTCCTATAGGTGAACCAGGAAATCGAGATGGGACTGGATTATCATCAGTTATCCAATTATATCACTTTTATTTTAGAATCAATAAAACTAAAATTTTCTAGGATATAGTGAACCTGAGAAAACTACAGGTCTGTCGGGAGTAATACTGATAACGGTGCAAAAATAAGAGTCTATTATAGAGATACTACTACCTTATATTTAGCTTTTATTATTAGAAACTTATTTTAAATTATCAAAGGAAATCAAAGATTATAAAATCTTTTAAGTTTTAATATCAATAAATTTCAAATTTAGCGAATATCAAATTAATGATATTATTAACTTAAAAATTGTTGAATTATTTGTAATAGCTTAGTTATAGTTATTGGTTTCTTGACAATTCCAAAATTTAAATCATTATTTCTTATGCCATTATAAGCATTTATTATTCTCATCATCTTGATTTTTGGATTTATTGCCACCATTTGATAGATAGTTTGCATCTTTGCATTGGTTACATCTTTTAGTCAACAATAATCACACTTTTGATAATGAACAAAATTATAAAATATCCTTTTTTTTAAACTTTTTAATCTTTTTTTAATATTTTTGAAAATGTTTTAATTAGATAATTATGATATAATTATGATATAATTCAACAATTAATTTTGAAAATACCAAATTTATTAGTCATAATAAGTTTAATCAGTTTTCTTAGTATGATCTTAGTTACTGGTTCTCCTTTTAAATGTAATACAAATTTTTTTGAAAATAACAACCATATTTTTTTAAAAATTACAGCAATTTATGCCCAAGATATTGGTGATGACTTTGAAGATGGTAATATCTTTCCTAGTTTTTTAGATGGTGATGGTGATGATGACTTTGAAGATGGTAATATCTTTCCTAGTTTTTTAGATGGTGATGGTGATGATGACTTTGAAGATGGTAATATCTTTCCTAG
>DATFBJ010000426.1:0-2874 GCA_035253885.1 Nitrososphaeraceae archaeon | reverse complement strand
TGTACCTTCTGCCAGATAGATGATTGTGCACATGCAGGTTTTGCTATATGTGCAAGACAAAATTTCCTTGGTTAAATAAATATTTTTGTATAGAAGTAATAAATAAAAATAAGACAAGTGTTTGGATTTTAATTTATGATTACCCTCATCATCTTTTTTTATCATAATAATGATCCTGATTGATTATTCCATTTAACTTGATAAATTTTAATAAATCTGTATGATCCTCAATATTATAAATTTTTTCATATTTTCCAAGGTTTGATCATCATTAACATGTGCTTTTTTAAAGAAGTTATATTTTACTATTTCATTTTCTTTCGTATAGCCTAATTCTTCAAAACTATCTTACTTAAGTGTTTAAAAATTACGATGGTTTAGAAGAAATATCATACAAAATTCAATTGATAATTATAGTATGTATTAGGCTATAATACTACCAACTAATTATTTGGACTAACCTGAATATGAGAATTAATATTGTTATTCAATTTTATACATACTATAATTTATAATATGCTATACTATAAAACAAGTAAGGCACAAACAAGCCATATCCTACAATACTAATACGATTCTGTTTGTTTCTGTTCATATACTCTTTTTATAGCAGAAGTAGGCTATGGCTTTATAACCATTATTATTAAGAAAGAGGTAAGCTAAGAAAAAATTGCAATAAAAAAGTAAATTTAAAATGTAGAATCTAAGCAGAATCTATCTGATTAGAAATTTTATAATTAATTATACCTCTAGTAGTATTTCCTTGCTTGATTTACTAAAAGACAATGCTCGTTTAATCAAGCATAAATTTATTATTATGGAAATAATATCTTTCATATGATGAAAAAAGTAGCACTATTACTTCTATTAGTTATTGCCATACCAATTATAAATAGTGAAATATATGGACACACTTTTACAACAGATGAAAGTGTAATATTTTTAAATTTAGTTGATAAATTAAAGGCTCATGCTAAATTAATAGAACAATTTATTCTAGAAGATGATTATGAATCAGCATTTCAGCATGCAAATTTATTAAAGCAGCTTTATAGTAAAGAAATAAATCATGAAATTGAAGAAAAAAATAAGAGAATAGCCAATGAAATTTCTTCAATAATAAATACATTTTCTTCATTACAGACAAATAATATGACTCAATCACAAATAACTAATACTAGAAATAATCTAGATGCAGTTTTAGATGAGTCCATATCTGTACGAATTTCAGAAGATGTTTTAAATAATTCTACAATTCAGGCTTTAAGACTAGCGACTTTAGTGAATGATATAGATGTCAACTATGCTAATTCTTTTAGCAGACAACCATATAATATGTCAACTACGAATATAAGTCAACATGATCAAAATTCCTCTTCTTATGTAGCTAAAGATATTCAAAATCAGACATCATACCAGACAGCACAAGGATTATTAGAACCCGTATCAGAATTATTTGAAAATATAAAATCAGAAAAGGAAATTAGTAATCCTGATAAAGTTACCAAATTAAAGGAAGGATTTGATAATCTTACAGCTATTATCGAAATGAAAAACCCATACAATGAAGTAGCTAAAGTTATTCATGGAATAATACAACCTTCTTTACAAGAATTATATAGTTTAAAAATAAATATAGAATAATGACTTTAGATCATTATCTAGTAATTTTACAAAAATAAATAGACAAAATTGTTTCAATTCATAGTAAAACTTTTTTATGATTATTGAGATAGAAATGATAATATAATTATCTCATTTATTATTTTTAAATTTTGAATATTTTAGGTCGAATTGAACATATCTTTACGACAGTATCTTTATTTATTGGTATTAATAAATAAAACGGAAAGAGTAAAAACGTTGCAAAAATAACCTGCATAAATATAAAATTATCTTTTGATCAATCAGATAATATAACTATGCAATTTCCTAAATTTTAAAAATGAAATTGTTAAAGATTTATGGATAACTAAAAAAGGAAGTATTAATAAGATGATATTGACAAATTTATTCTACAAATTTACATAGTACAATATATATCAAAATTACATTGTCATTACAAGATAAAATTATACTAATTAGTGGATCTTCCAGAGGAATAGGATATAACATGGCAAAATATTTCGCTGAAAATTGTGGTTCTACAGTAATTATTTGTTCTAGGCATATAGAAAATGCTATAAAAGTTTCTAATAATATTAAAGGAAAAACCTATGCATTAGAATTAGATGTAACCAATACAGATAACATATATAATGGAATAGAAGAGATAGTAAATAAATTTGATAAAATTGACATATTGATTAATAACGCAGGATATAGATTCGACAAAGAATTATGGTATAAGAAATTTCATCAAATTGAAATTAACCGATTTATGGAAATTATTAATGTAGATTTAATGGGATCAATTAGACTTTCCAAATTGGTGTTAACCAGAATGATAAAAAATAATAATAAAAGTGGAGGAGTTATTATTAATATTTCTTCTACACCTGCTATTAATGGTCATATTGAAGGTTCGCCTTATACAATAGCAAAATCTGGAATAATTGGTTTAACAAAACACATAGCAAGAGAATATGGAATATATAATATACGCGCTTATACACTGGCTTTAGGAAATATTTCTACAGAAGCAACATATGATTCAATGGACCAACTGCATAGATCTTTAGCAGAAGAAGAAACATCTCTAAAGAGATGGGGAAAGCCGGAAGAAGTAGCAAAAATTACAGCACATTTAGCAAGTGACGATTTTTCTTATTCCACAGGAAACACTATCATTATTGATGGGGGAACTATAATGGTATGATTTTAAACAATTTTTTAGTGAAATAAAGAGATGATATAATAATGAATGAGGGATAA
>DATFBJ010000425.1:0-6361 GCA_035253885.1 Nitrososphaeraceae archaeon | reverse complement strand
GGATTCACAAATGCAGATAGATTACAATATGATGATCATAACAAAGGATGGAGTTGGCATATTAAAAGACTTAAAAATCTTATGGATAAAAACACAAATGCAAACGACATTGTAATGGAGTATTTGCAAGCTGTGGAAAACAGGGATTTTGAATCTGCTAGAAAATATGTAAGCGACAACATATCGTATGAGGGACCTGAGGGACTTGGTTCATTTAATAAAGCTGAGCCTTACTTAAAATATTTAGAACATCTACATTTACCAAAAGCAGACATCAAAAAGAAATTCGTAGATGATAATGATGTATGTCTTATATCTGACATGAATTTCAATAAACAGTCTGTAACAGCATTGATATTTTCATGGTACCACGTTAATGATGGAAAAATAAGTTCGATAAGAGTAGCTTTTGATCCACGACCTTTCACTCATAAAAAAAGACAAATAATAAAAAAGATAAAAAATGCTTAAATTAACAGGACTGAATCTACATCAGTCAAATTCTACTGATTCCGTTTTATAAGTGAGCTCATTTATTTAAATTTAACATTTTCTTTCCGAATCTTTGCTACAAATCTTTTAGATCTAATATATATTATATGAGTAAAGTATGATAAAAGTTGTAAGTTAAAAATATTAGTTAAAGAATATTCTATAAATGATTACAATTCAAATGTATCAATAACCTCTTCTAATTTGTTAATAGCCTCATTCAGCTTATTTTGATCTACAGTTGGAATTTTCATTATCTCATAGTTATCATTTTCCAACTTTGTAAAATCAACGTAAAATATTCCTAACCTTGCTTCAGTTTGTGCAACTAATCCTATGGTAAAACTTCTCCATGAAAAAGCATCTGGAGTGAAAGCACCATCATCATTCAATATAATACATCTACCATAACCATTATTCTGTAAATAATCAAATGCTTTATTGAATTTAAAGTCATGAGAGCGAAATCCATCTCTATATTTTATTATGTATTTTCCATCAACAATTTGAGATTCTTTTAATAACAACAGTTTTCCAAATTCTTCCAAAGCATAAATGTAAATTCCAGCAGCAATCTCTGTATCAATATCTATATTCTGTTTTGCAGCAGAAAGTTTCTTAATTATACCGTTTTTTATTAACCGCTTAGCTTCATTCCATGTTTCTTTTGATATGTGGATTTCTTGTGATATGTGTGGCAAATATATTATTACATAGAAAAATACAACTTTAATCTTTTCGTTGGTTTACCTACAAGTAAAATAACCCCTTATTTATGCACTTTTAAACCTGATACACTAGAAGTATATTGCTTTTACTCTTTTGAGTTAATGGTCCCGAGAAAACTACGGGCCCGTCGGGAGTAAAGAATCGTCCATGTAGTAGGATTCACATAATTTGTATTTTAGCTTTTATTATTTAGGAACTTATTCTTGATATAGAGTTTTAAGATATAATAAAATTAATAACTATTTTACTATAAAGTAAAAGTTAGTTAAATATAATATTTTGTGATTGAATAAATAAATAAATAAATAACAAATGACTCATCTATATTTCCCATACTTATCTGGCAAATTAGTTGATTTAAGAGAATTTTCAATGCATGATGTTAATTTTCTCATATCTATCTATATCACAAAAATCGACTATAATTTTTCTATTACTCTCCATCTAATTTTTGTTCTTGCTAATATTTTAACAATCTTTATGAAGTAAAAATATAAGTTTTAGTTAAATGTTAAAAATTAGATTTCCCAGTAATTATAATCAAAGGGCTGGAGTAAATAGATTACTATTAAAATATGGTAGAGGATTGACTTTAAAAGATAAGCTTTCATTTTCTGTCTTGAAGATATCTTATTTAGGTTTATGGCTTACAACTCATCTTATTCCAAGAGAGAAAAAAAGAAAAAACAAACTTTATAAAATAGAGTTTAGGGATTTGATGTCAAAATTTGTAGGTCCAAATAATATGATAGAATGTGAGGTTCCTAAATATGGTTATAAATCCTATTGTCGTACTGATAATTCTTTTAATGATTTGGTTATAATGACAAAACATGAAGATGATTTGCTTCAACTCTTTTGTCCGACCAAAGAAGATATTGTAGTAGATATAGGTGCTTATTTAGGTCGTTATACGTTGACAAGCTCAAATCTAGTTGGTGAGAGTGGGAGAGTTGTTGCTATAGAAGGAGACCCTTCTCATTATGAAATATTAAAGAAAAATCTCAAACTAAATAAGGTATCTAATGTTACGGCTATAAATTGTATGGTGGGTTCAAAAGATATGCATCTCATTATTGGTTCAGAAGGTAATTATCTCACAGTGAGTTCTAAAAATGATATGCATACCAATTATCAAGAGAATTCATATAGAGAATTTGATGAAACTGGAAGAGCTCAAATTGACAATACTATAGTTCATTTGAATACATTAGATAATCTTCTAATAAAAGAACATGGAATTAGTGAAGTTAATTGGATGAAGATAGATGTTGAAGGAGCAGAACTTGAAGTATTAAAGAGTGCACATAATATATTGTCCAATAGTAAGAGAATAAAACTTTTGATAGAAATTCATGATGTAAATAAACTTTATAAACCGATAGTTGAATTACTTGATTCATATAATTTTAAAATTATTTTTGAAAAGGATGAGCAAAGATATAGAAGTGGAGCAAAGCACATAATAGCTAAAAAAATCGATAGATGACTAAAGACTCTTTGTAGATGAAGTTGTGATAGTAAATTTTTAAAAATAAATATAATAAGATGATAGATAGAGAATCATTATAATAAACATCTATTAAACATAGACTTTTTAAAAATGCTAGGAAGGAATAACACTGATAGCGATGCTAAAATAAGAGTCTAACGTAATATACTATTATCATGTATTTAGCTTTTATTATTAAAAAACTAATTTAGAATTATCTTGACAATTTAGACTATACTAAATTACTAACTACATTGGCATTGGATTGTTGTTTTTACATGAACTACCTAAATTCTCCTTTAAGCTTTCAATTTCTATTTTGAAATTAAATTATTAATTAAATTACAAATGAATCCTTAATACCAAGACAATATCACTGATTCTCAACAACCTTTGTCTTCAGAAGAAAAGACCAGTCATAGATTAACACTAAAATATTTTATTATCTCAATGATAATAGCTATAATTATTGCAAATGTTATTGTAATATTTTCAGAAGAACATAGTAAGCATTCTGTTTCTCTTTGGACATTAAATATAACTGCAGCTACTGCTTCAATTTTATGTATTATTGTTATCTGTAGATATGGAACTCATGGACTTCATGGTAAATCATATTTGTTTCTTACACTTGGTCTTATATCTTGGTTTTCTGCAGATTTTACACTTTTATATAATTATTATGTAGTGGGCATAAAAGAACAAAGACTTGTAACTATTACAGATGCTTTATGGTTTGTTGGATACGGATTTCTTGCTTTACATTTATTTATAGTAATACGTTCTTTACAAATTAAAATAAAATCAAAAGTTGTTATTGTAGTTTCAATTATTACAGTGCTTTTTATTAGTTATAATGTAGTTAATCTATTATCTTATGATTTTCATACTGATGATGATTTTATAGCTATTATAGTAACCATTTTGTATCCTATTTTAGATTTTATGTTAATAATACCTTCTTCAATAATACTCATAACCTTACGTAAAGATTTTGAGCATAATATCCCATGGTCTCTTTATTCATTATCATTACTGGTTAATTCAATAGCAGATGATGGATATGTTAAAGATTTTGTAACTGGCAATTCTGAAAATCTTTGGTTTTGGGAGCTCTTCTATATAACAGATTTTATTATTATGTCAGGAGCTTTATTATGGGATAATAATTTCCATATTTCAAATTCAAAGAAATTTAAAATTGAATAATCATAATAATTAGGTATGTATGTGTATATACTTTTAGCAGGATTGGTTCTATCAGGATAATACCGATAGCGGTGCTAAATTAAAAGTCTATTGTTATAGAGATACAACTGCCTTGTATTAGCTTTTACTGAATATTTAGATTGAAAAACTCTATATAGTTTAAAATCCTAAAGCAACTATTGCAATAACGAAATCAATCGTAGTTGTAGATGACGAACCAGATGTAGTTGAGCTATTTAGAAATATACTTGCATCACAAGGCTATGGCGTAGATGCTTTTACTGACCCCTTAGCAGCACTTGCGCATATAAAAACAAATCCTAAACAATATGACTTGCTAATTACTGATTATAGAATGCCCAAATTGAATGGCTATGAATTTGGACTAAAAATTAAAAAATTAGACAATAACATGAAGATTCTTCTTATAAGTGCATATGACAATATTGAAGGTTATAAAGGAGAATTTGAATTACTTAAAAAACCAATCCCAATACAAACTTTGATAGATAAAGTTAATGAAAATATAAAATAACCATTATTGTTGTTGTTTTAATTCTAAAAGTACGCTTTTAAATATCTTGTAGTACAAAACAATTACATACCATGCATTGAGTGTTTTAGGTAACCAACATAATAAATCAATAGCTGTAATTGATGATGAAGAGGATATCGTTACTCTATTTACAGAAATACTACAAGAAAATGGCTATCATGTTATGGGATTTACTGATTCTCTTGTTATACTAGATTATATTCGTAAATATCCTAATGAATTTGATTTAATTATCATAGATTATAAAATGTCTCCAATGCAAGGCTGTGAACTATCTAAAAAAATAGCAGCAATAAATCCAAAAATCAAAATGGTACTCTTAACTGCATATGATAATATAATAAATAATGATTTAAATTTGGAAATTGTCAAAAAACCAATAATTCTAAGTAAACTATTACAAATAATTCAACAACATTTGAATTGATTATCTTAAATAAGAATTATTGTCATAAAATATCTTTAAATTAACAACACATACTACTTTTTTCCAAAACTAGTTCATGAATTTTATCTTTTAGATTTCTCAATAAGATTGATTTATGAATTACATATTTTTCAATATTTGGAATTTTCTCTTTTAGTTGTTCTAAATATGATAAATCTGCTGTAGTCAAACAAATAATTGCTTTATCATCTCTATTCTTTAATGCATAAAACATGGCAATTCCATCTATCTATGGCATTTTTAAATCAAGTAAAACCAGATCATATTTACCTTTTCTAAAATAATATAATGCATCTATTGGGTCTGTATAAGAATCAACTTGACAACCATTGTGTTTTAAATACATTTTAAATAAATTAGATCTTTTGCGTAATTAGATAAAATCTACACAATATTTTCATTATTTACTAATTTTCAATTATCTTCTAATACTGCGATCCATAATTCAATTCTCTTACAAGTAATCTTAAATCTTTTAATCATTTACAATGAATCAAAAAAGAAGAAAAATGATTCTTCCTTATTAATATACAACAACAACAACAATCACAACAGTAGGAGCTGTAAATTCATTTTTTAGATTATCCAACAATATCTTGTTCTTTTGTTCTTTTTTGGAACCTTCTTTCTTATTTTCATTATATATGGTATTCACATGTACCTATCTTTTTTGGTATTTTTTAAAATTTTAGAAGTACACGGATCAGTTTTTACAAAAAAAAATTCTGGCCTTGTGAATTATAGGATAATGAATAATGTGTGTAGCCATAAGTAATTAGATGTGAAGATTTAAAGAATAATATTTAGATCTAATGTAACTGCGCAAGAGATCTATTATTGATATCAGGGTCATCATCTATTATCAATATTTTTGCTTTATTAGGAGTAGTAGGATTAATAATATACATTGGCATAAGACATAACTCTAATTAAATAAGCGATATGATATATTAAGATTAAAGATGTTTACAATGTTTGTTATTGCCTAATAATAGAAATTGCTAATAATAGAAATTGATATTTAAATCACCACTGCTATCTTTTTCTTTTTTTACTATTAAATTTTTTATGAATATTGATTGTTGAATTTAATTCTTGAACTTCTTTTTTCAGTCTATCAAGATAAACAGGTTTTTCTAATATTCTATCAACCGTCTTTGCATATGATTTATCATAAGGAATATTATCTTTTATAAAAGCACTAATAATTATGGTTTTTATTTTATAATCAGCAGTATCTTTTTCCCTTATCTTTTTTATTAAATCTATACCGGACATCTGTGGCATTTTATAGTCTGTAATAACTAAAGAACAATTGCTAACATTTCGATAAAAATAATTCAATGCTTCAAGAGGATTTTGAAATGATATTGTATTGAATCCATTTGATATTAAATATTCACTAAATAAATCAAGAATATCTTTTTCATCATCT
>DATFBJ010000424.1:0-4594 GCA_035253885.1 Nitrososphaeraceae archaeon | reverse complement strand
TCATAATTTCCTAATCTTACTCTATTTCCATAATTTGGAATTGATTTTATATTTAATCTTATTGCACCTATGGGATTATATGTATATCTTTCTAACTTATTGACAATTATGGAGAAAAAAAAAGGATAACCTGCCGTATTTTCTGCCATTTTATTTATTCCATCGTTCATAATGATATCTATTTTCTTTATCGTGTCTCCAAATTTGAAAATAATATCGCTAGATTTAAGAACTATTTCATTAATATTTGTTTTTCTTCTTTTGGTTTCTTCTTCATTCAGATTATATCTATCGACCCAAGCAAGATAATCTAAAGAAAGATCTTTTATAAATTCTGAACATGTGTTTTGATAATTTTTTATATCTTCTCTTTCAGCATTTATATTTTTAATAGACATAATATAGTTATAGATTTAAAAAGTATTAAAGAATATAAATTATGTCGATATTTTTGGTTGAAAAGAAGTTTAGCAAAATTATGGATGATTTAAAATTTAATCTTGATACTAATAGATCATTTTTTGAAAAAATACTAAAAAAAAATCCGAATTTAGTTTATTCAAAGATAAATGAAATAGCACAATTTGTAGGATCAAGGTATGGAATTGAATTAAGGATACATTTTCCAGATCCAGCTAAAATAAATGTATTCGATTATTATGGAAAAGAAAATATTGGAATTGTTGTAGATCGTTTTAAAAAAAACTTTTCTCTTCCAAGAGAGATAATAAAAACAAAAGCACTAGAAACTATACCATATGCAACTGCTTCTGATGCGTATATGTATGAAGGTAAAGAGGGTGTACGTATATCATTCAAACAAGGAAGAATAGAATTATTGCCAGGTTCTATACATATTTGGTGTACTTTAGATAAAGAAATTGAAAATTATATTGATTGGATATTCGATAATGTATTGATTACTTCCTAAAATTTAAATCTTAATATATATTTAATTGACTTTTATATTGGTACTTATTAATTCATATGTGTATTTAAGCAATCCATTCACATTGTACACCTCAGCTTTTACAGGTAGTGGAAGCGCTTTTGAAATCCATATATTGCTATTTTTATTTTCTATATTATAATTGAGAACAAAAGTTTCTAAATTTCCTATATTTGTATTCAAATTTTCTATTGAATTAATTTTGATAGGGATATTTATTATTCCGGTATTTATAGAATCCCATTTTGCTCCTATAACCAAATATTTTGGTTCTCTCGTTATATCCTTTATTTGTAATATTGAAGATTCAATAATATCAATATATTTTTGATTTTTTAGTGATTTCTCTTTCATTATTAAATTTGATTTTGATAAATTACCATAAAATGATTCAGAAATACTTTCATTAGATACAGTAAATTCAGTATTCCAATAATTTTGATTGTTTTTGAATAGCATCCTTATTACATAATTGTCATAATTGTTGTTCTCATTTTCTATTTTTAATTTATATAATAATTCATCTCCATCTTGAATGTTAATTCCAGCAAACCATAAATCCTGAGCAGTAGGGATTTTGACTAAGGGGGATGGATTGTTAAATCCTCCATTTGAGGCTATTATGGCAATATTTACTACGATAGATATAACAACCAAGGAACCAAAAACTAGAATAACTCTTTTTTTGCCAGACAAGACTAGATATTATAGACGATTAATAAAGATTATTATTTAAAAAAAATAAAAAAATAGATATAATCTATTTTACAGGGACTTGAAATTCTACTTGTTCTATGAATAATCCAGTCTCTATTCCTTTAACACTATTCACTTGAACTTTAACATTTACTACTCCAGGCTGGTCAAATGTTATAGTATGAGAGTTTGTTCCTTCTCGTGCTAATTGATTTTTCAAATCTAATAGTGATGTATTGTTTGCATCAGTTATCATTAAATTATAGCTAGCTTGAGTAGTTGGAAATTGATCCTTGTCCAATATATCAATAGTAAATGTAGTTTCCTCACCTGTTTTTATTGTAGCAGGGTCCCAATCCAATTGAATATAGAAATCTCCTCTTTCCGTTCTTTGTTTTAGTGGAGGCGTTACTTCCAGAACAACTGCTTGAGGTGTTTCTGGTTCACCTTTACCTGTTTCTGTTAAAATAAATTGAAATTGGATAGGAGGAGAGCCAGTAGTTACATCAACAAAGGTTTTAGCCATCACAGGATATGGAAAATCATTTAAAATATAGAGATTACTCGATACAGATTTGCGATATTCTACTCTTGTAGTATCTACGGGCTCTGGAAATGCTGGAATATTTAATTCTTGGTGACCTACAGGTTTTATTTCAGCTCCACCAATTGCACCTATCTTACCCCAGGATCCAGCACTTAAGGATTGCCCTGGTTTCGAAACAAAAGCTGCTAGCCATTGTAATGAGTTGGCGTAAGCACTTCTATATTTTCCCATCTCTGGTGGAATTTGAGAAGTGCCTAAAGCTGTTAAATCTAATGGGCTAAGAATGAATGTTCCATTCAATACTTTTCCTTGGTCTTCTACCCAAACAGGTGCTATCCAATTTCCTTTATCATCTTGGTCCTTGAAATAAATTAACATTGAAAATTCTCGACCATTATTGGTATCAAAATGGCTTAATGTATATTTCACATACATGTCTTTAGTCACACCCTTCCCAACATACCAATTATTATCTTGTGCAAATGCTGTTGTTGATAATTGTGTATGCAATGCAAGAATAATGGCAATAGAAATCAAGAAGACAGAAATAACTAATACAGTCAAGTTTGATTGTCTATCTTTTATCATTAATTATATTATTAAAATAAAGTTGATAAATGTTTATTATATATCTTTTAATTCATTAGATCAATAGAAATAATGTATCTATTCATAACAAAAACATGACAAAGATTATTTAATTTTTTTATTTACTACTATTTCTATTAAAAAGATTGAAAAAAAGAAAAGATGATAATGATATACTTTTAGTTATTAAAAGTTATAGGAAATGCAAATTCTTAGTAATTTTTTCCAGATTGCAATGATTTCTTTTTCTACAATTTGCTTTATAATATAATAATTCTTCTGTTAGAATCTATTGAAAATTTTATATTTAAATAAAATTTAAAAAGAGAGATTATAAATTATGATTTATATATTTTTAAAAAATGTATTTGCAATTTTTTTACTTTAATTATTTTATAACAAAAAATGAAATAGTACTCAATTTAAAGAAAATATATTACAAAAGAAGACTATCAATAATTTTTTTTGAACCTCATCTAAAATATTTTTAATAAAATGAGAAAGATCTTCCTAGTTGGAATTTTGGTTAGGAGATCATAGTATATCAGATTTCCAGCATAATAGATTTGGTGATTATTTTGATATTATACAAGTTAGAAGAATATAAATATAATAAATATAAATATAATATAAAAGCATATTTTATAATGTGTGATTGTCCCTCTGTCCATTTCTATGAAGTTGATTTCAAATTGGCAGGAATGACTGTTGTTCCTACTCATAAAAATTGTGGGGATTCCTTAAATGAAGAACAATTTTCAAAATTTGAAAAAGAGTTAATAAAATTATGGAGATTTGAAGAACCAGAATAATCTAGACATCTGTTTTAATGTTATTAATCTTTAGGCAAATTTATTAATGCCCTTTTATAAAGAAAATTAGGTGTCTTTGAATGACAAAAATGCTTACCGTAAATATTGATACAAATGGAGTAGATCAACAAGAAGCTAGAGACTGGGCAACAGAATTAGCTAATGTCTATGCAGACATGGAAATCGATGATGTTAATATTTCAGGAAATAAGATATCTTTCAAAGCCGGATTATCTGGTATGGAAGATACAGAGCCTGACGATATTCAAATGAAAATTGAAGAATACCTTTCAATGAATGAAGCTTTTCAAGTAAAAAATATATCAATTAAATAATAATTCCAAAGAATTACCTTTTTTTTCAAGATTTTTTGTGGCAGAAATTTGCTTTAAAACTTCTGATTGAATATTACTCATCTTTAAATAGTAGTTTTTCGAAATATAGTTATTATGACTTGTAAAGGTATTTGCGTAAGACATAAAGCTCAAAAACCTGTTGGATCTGGGAGATATGCTAGTGGACAAAAGCGTTGTCAAATATGTGAAATATTCATTAAATGGGATGGTTTATGGTGTCCATGTTGCGGATATAGATTAAGAACAAAACCACGTAATTTAAAATATAAAGCTAAATTACGGGCAAGAACTAAAAAGGTAATAGAACCATTAACAGCTCCAGTTATCACAGCATAACTGAGCATTTTTAATATAAAAAATTCTTTTAAGATATAAAAAATCTTCTACACAGCTTGTGCTAAAATCACAAATTTTTTCTTCATAAATAGAGAGTATATGGATACATTTTTTATATTGTTATTATTGTAGATACAATGAGCTCCGATGGTGTAGTCCGGTTAAGCATTTCGCCCTCTCAAGGCGACGATCCCGGGTTCAAATCCCGGTCGGAGCACATTTTTGTGCTCAATTATGGATGAAGTAGAGTTATTAGCATTAGCACACCTCTGAGTATTAGCACTCAGTTGAGTAAATATACTCAGATCAT
>DATFBJ010000423.1:0-2465 GCA_035253885.1 Nitrososphaeraceae archaeon | reverse complement strand
TCAACAGTATTGATGGCAACTTCACCAAGAAAAATTAATGTGAAATGAAAACTCTCTTTTGATACCGGCTTTAACAATAGTGTATTCCATCCTGCAGAGATTTGTAATCTGTGTTGTAATTTTTCGATATTTTCTTTGCTTGATACATCTACCGCAATGAACATTCGATTAGTATTCAATATCCTACCTACCCTGTAATTATGGATTTGAATTTATTTAAATCAGAATTAATACTTTTAATACACATTTAATTTTATATATCGGTCGTATCATGATTTGGTTTCACAAAAGATTTCTGACACTATATTAGATTCTACATTTAGAATAAATTCAGCATGAATGCTCTTAATCTTAATATAATTCAATCGGTATATCTGTAATATGACTTAACTTTGATTTTAGGACATAACTTCGAAAGATTTTTTCTTGTAGCCATAACGGCATCAAACGCGTATTATCAAACTTTGAGATTTTACTATACTAGATATCTATATATTAAATGATTTATTCATATTGTATGGAGATTAAGCAAATTAAGGACGATATATGTTTGACTAGAATATTTACTTCAATTCAGTTTAAGATAAATAACATTGACATGAACATTCCTGAAGTAATTATTTAGCTGCTGTGTTTTCCTACCCAATTCTGCAATTTCTCAAACTTTAGGCAGTGAAGATAGTCGCCGTAATACAATTAAAGTTTGGAGAATCTGATATTTTCCTGATATTATCATACTAGTGCTGTGATAAGCCTAGTAATGGCGTGTTCCTAAAAAGCATTAGGAAATGATATTATAATTGAATTAATCATTTTAATATAGTACAGTCCGTGAAAGATCTATATTTTCAAAGTAAGTTGATATATCATAGTGACCCCTGATCTAGAAATAGAAGAATATGTTATATCATATGGTAAAGACTTACAAATCATTTGCATGAAGCAAATGGAAGAGCAGTATTTGAAGAAAGAGAATTGACATGCAATTGAGTAGAACAAGGATTGTAAACAAGAAGTTGCCTTATCCAACTTGATATACTCATGATGTTATTCTGCAAAAAATATTTACTTGATCGTGGCTACAAAATATGAGAGAGAGAAAAAGAGAACATAAATGTCGAAGCAGTAGCCGCCAACAGTTATGCTATTCTTACTTCTATGATAAGAAAATGATAGTGTCTAATACTAGACCATGGGGTTTAGATTGATAAAAGAAGTAGGCGCAAGACCATTGAAAAGAGTTATAGACTCCACACAAAATTGCAGTTTGTCAAAATGGTAAAATAGATAAATAAGAAAGCATTCGATATTCTTCTTAATCATATTAAAAGTATAATTATATATAATTATATACTATAAAGTAATATAGTAATTACTTTGGACTTTAATCATGACCCATTACAAGTCGCGAAAAGTCTCGAGGATATGCCTTCTGTGACCACCGATTATTCTCTTGGAATAAACGATCTTATTGATAGAATGAGCATATTAGAAAAGAAAATTATTAATGAAACAGAAATAATAAAAGAATATTATCGTAAGGCAAGTTTCGCTATGAGGGAAACACAAAATTACTTTTTAAACGGCATCCAAGATGGTCAGCCCGCCAAGTCATATTTACTTACTTGTAAAGGAATAGAAGTACTGGGTGAAGAAGTTATTTCAATTGATATATTCATAGATAATGTACTTCGTTTTGCGAACGAATCTTCTAAACAAATTCAGGTTTTAAAAGAGCTAGCCATGCATTTACAAAAGGTAAATGAAATGTTCGATCATCCACTCATCAAAACCACATAAGAGTCTCTAAATAGAATAGGTGCTGTTAAGTAATTATTATTGTTTTACTGGATTTCAACATTTTAGTTCGGCAAGTACAAAATTTTTAATTTATAAGCTATGCAACATAACGGTAATAATAATGCTAATTTGCTGAGAATATAATAATATTTACTGGTTTGGGAAAAGAACAGCAAGTTAGTATATTATAATGGCCCAGCAATTGCTGCTATATAAGCCGCTTTTTTAATAGTTATGTTCATTTCTATATATATAATTTATTTTAATATTATTAGGCATACAGACAGTGATAACAGGAATCATGGAATTTGACCAAGTTGTTCGAAAGAGGAAAATGATAAGAGAATATCTATCGGATAAGCAAATTCCTGAAGAAATAATTACCAAGCTAATAAATAATGCTCATAGAGCACCAAGTGCAGGTCATAGCCAAGTTCAAGAATTTATAATAATAAAGGATTCTGTAACAAAGAAGAGATTAAGAGAGGCAGCTGTGAATCAAGAATATGTAGAGAAGGCTGATACTTTAATAGTTGTGTGTTCTAATGTATCGCGTTCAGTTAAACGTTATGGCAAGCGGGGAAGAGAGTTTTACAGTATAATCGATGGCGCTTTCGCTTCTATGCTAATTTTACTTTCAGCAGTAAATGAAGGAATAGGTGCAG
>DATFBJ010000422.1:0-4385 GCA_035253885.1 Nitrososphaeraceae archaeon | reverse complement strand
ACTACCATGTTGCTTGTTTCTATTTTCAATATTTTCTATTTCAATTAACTTTTTTCTTAATTGATTACTACTATTTAAATATAATATTGTTGAAATAACTAATGAAATTATAATAAATGGACCAAAAAGGTCATTGAATCTAATTTTTTCAAATAGTTCAGTATCAGTGATGTTACTAACTGTCTTATTATTGTTGTTATTACGATCTTCAATTGTTGCTGTTCCTGGGACTGTATCTAGTGTTTGTGAGGCAGCAGAAGGAATAAATTTAATTGTAGCTTTCCCCAAAGCATTACCTCTTTGCTCAGCAAACCATACATCTTTTTTAGAATCTGTTACAAGGTACTGAACAAATGAACTTGATGTTGGGATATCTATATTGGTAGTTTCTCCTGTTTCTGGGTCTAATATCGCTAATGTGTCTGAAACATGTTGAGCAATCCATAAATTACCGTAGGCATCAAGAGCCATTCCAAATGCTAATCCATTAGTATCATTTAATTTATATTCTTTAAAATCAGAAGTAAATGTATTAAAAAGAAAGATAGAATTCTTTTCATGGTCACTAATATATATGTTAGAAGTTTGTGGATCCAATAGAAGAAAAGTTGGCTCAGCTAAAATATTATTATCTATAGTATTAGAGTCCGAGGCATTAGGATATTCAGTAATAGTCTTAGATTTGATATCTAAACGTCCTATTTTTCCTACTGCTGATTCTGCAAACCAAATATAGTCATTATTTTCGTCATAAATAATTCCTGCAGGTCTTGAATTTTCTGTAGGAATTCTAAATGTTTCAAATTTGTTTTTATTAATATCATATTTTAGAATAGAATTATCTTGGATTACAGTCATCCATATATTTTCATTATTATCTATCGTTAAACCTGATATTATTGCTTTACTTGGCAATTCAAATGTTTCCGTTTCATTAGTATCAGTGTTATATTTTCCTAATATAGTAGAAGTTGGATCAAGAAACCATAAAATGTTTCTATTCTTAGAGTCAAAAGCAGATAAGGTAATTAGGTTAATACCATTAATTTTATGTTTTTTGTATTTATGATTTTCAATATCAAATTCCCATAATATTCCACTTCCAGGTTTAGAATCACCTACCCATATAGAATTAGTACTTGCTTGGTATACAGGATATAACAATAAGCTATTTTCGAAAGTTTTGTATTCTGTGAGATTAAATTGTAAATCACTGATCCTAGGTTTAATATTGACTTGCAAATTGGCAATAGTATTAGGAGTATTAGGTTGTAATGTCTTTCCCTGAATCTCTAGATTCCATAGTCCTAATGTACTAATTGGAATTACTGCATTGAATCTTCCATTAGAGATTTTTTCCATATCTATTTGTATTGGTCCAATATTTCGTTCTAATTGTGATAATTTTAATGTAACATTACTTATGCTATCTATTAGTTTATTATTGTAATCAGTAAAATAGACAAAAATTTGATTCTGTCCTAATCTCGCAGGTTGTAGATTAATTTCTATTTTTTGATCTTCTGTATAAACAACTGTAGAATAAATATTGTTATTTTTCATTTGGTTTTGAGAGTTAAAAGTTTCTGTATAATTGGTAATATTTGTAGTAATATTTGTAGAGGGTATTTCACCTGAAGGTAATACCATATTAGCTAATATCGAAACTACAAATAAAAGAGATATTCCTAAAATTGTCTCAATTCTTAAAGTCCAGCTCAATTTTTTAAAAATATTTGCTTCATTTGCAATTGTTTCTTTGCTATAACCTTTTTCACCAATCTTTCTTATGGATAAAGTTGAAATTCTTTTTTCAGTTATAAATTGATGATATCCTCCTATTATGATCATGATAAAAGCAATTATTAATTTGATAATCAACATTTTACCATATAGAGAAGTAATGGTTGTTGATAGATTACTTTCTAATGACCATAACAAGGTGGGTCCAGTTATAGAGATACTAGCTAAAACAGGTATTACTATAATTGAAAACCTAGGAATTATTGTTGAAATAATTTTTGCTTTTAATTCCTCATTTTTTATTAAAAATATTTTAGAAAGAAAAACAAATGTCAAAAATATTAAACCTCCAATCCAAAATGACGCAGCTATGCCATGGAAATAATCTATTAAAATAGGTCCAAAATTATTCAATGCTGCAGAATGAGAAATCAAACTATTCGTAAATAATATACTCAATCCTAGACCTATTATTGTAATAAAATAACTAAATTCATTGACTTCTCTTTTGGCTCTAGTAAATTTTTTATAACAAAACAATAAAAATCCTAATAGTATCAAACTCAGAGTTAATCTTACTATGATAATCTTACCAAATTCAGTACTGAAAACATCTCCAACTGATCCTCCAATAGCATAAGATTGGATTAATACTGTGGCACCAATAGAAAGAAGGATTAGGATATTACCAATAATTATCAATTTTATAGCATTCTTTTTAATTAGATACAAATTTGGTTGAAGAAAACTTTTTATCCATTCAAATTTTGATAGAGGTTTTTGGATCCATAAAAATATGAATGCTGCTCCAACTATAACTATCTGACCGACGTATCCAGGTATTCTACTAAGAGAATTTTCTATTGATAATAAGTCTAATATATTTTTGGAGCCAGACTTTACTTGAGTAAAATCACCTTCCCCTTCACCAATACTAAAAACAAGCGACTCATCAACTACATGTCCATCGACAGCAGAGAGTACTTTAGTATTAATAGTAAAAGTTCCTTCACTTAAACCACTTTTTAATGGGACAGAAATGGTAGAAGAATCTCCATTATAATTTTCTGCTTTTCCATTTTCTACTCTATTTCCTTCAGAATCAATAACAGAAATCTGACTGTATTGTAAAACTATGGGTTCGCTATAATAAACTATAACTTTGTCTGGTGCAGTCTCTAAAGATTGAAATTGCTTAGGATTTGAATCAATTACTATTGGATGAGCATAAACTAAAGTTGGAAAATAACTCAAACTACTACATAACAAAAAAGAAATTATTAAACTAGCAAATATGAAAATCTTAATGAAATCTCCCATTGATGAGTACTGTTATATTTTTATACACTTGAAGAATTAATTTGTTTTCTTGAAATTCTATTATTAGTATAATTTATTCATTTTCTAAATATTCTTATTTATAATTTTATTAAATAAAATTTACTTACTTTTAGGATAACAGGACCATGGCAAAAATATATTTACAGATAAAATATATATTTTTGATATATTAAATGACTTATTTGATTAAATTTTCCTCTAATTTAATAAGTTTATTTTTTCTAACAGGAATACTATTTTTTATATCTCTTTCTACTTTTGATAATAATGTAGTATATGCACATATTTTTTCAGGTACTCCTAATTCTATATTTAAAGAAAAAGATGGATATAATATAGCATTCTTGCCTTATCCTGCAATACCAAAAGTAGGTGATAATAATACTTTATTGAGTTTTAACGTCCAAAAAAATGGAAATGATGTTACTAATACTTTTATATCTTTAATAATAAAAGATGAAAATTCCAATAAATTAGTTCATCAGGTGCCATACAAATTTCATGAATTTGCAGATACCACTTATTCATATACTTTTCAAAATAAATCTAAATATTCTTTATCATTATTAACTAAAATTGCAGGCGATCCTAAATATGAGAATAACCCTCTTATTGTAAGTTTTGATATTGAAATATCTGATTATAATAATGTAATTTTAGTTACCATATTATTCTTTGTGATTTTCTCTCTAATAATAGCTATTATTTTTGTTCCAAAACTTAGAAAAAATATACATGAATTTTTCAAAAGGGCTTTTATAAACAGATAATTTTTAAAATGTAATAATTAATCTAATATTATTTCAAAAAAAACTAATTTTAATCAATAAAATACCAATAATCATTTTTAAATAATAAATTATAGAGGATTTACAATACTTTATCATAATTATTTATCTTTTAAACGTTTTTGACGAAATTCTTTTTCTTAAAAATTAATTTTATACTTTTTATATAAATTTTTCTTATAAGGAAATATAAAATAGTATAAATGATAGTATCATAGATAATTTTGATTATATTTGCAGCAGATTACCAATGTCGATTCAACTGAATTAATAATATAGACTTATACAAATTTCATTTTTGAAACGGAAGATTTCGAGATAAGTCATCAATAGTTATTATAATATTACAAAAGATACTTTCAAATACTAGATATATTATTATGACAATAATAATAAAAATTGTTGTTGTATAAATTTAAATTCTTTTTTCTAATTGAAGGAAGAAGGAGAGAGGAACAATAACTTAATGCCAATATTACCTGAAAGTGACAATAGAGTCAATGTTGATTTTGT
>DATFBJ010000421.1:0-10345 GCA_035253885.1 Nitrososphaeraceae archaeon | reverse complement strand
TAGTATGTAATATAAAAAGTTGAAAAATCTAGGGAATATTATAAGTATAAAAAGGAAAGAAGAAAAAATACATTATGAAAGTAATACAAACAAAATTATTATTTGATGGCATTAATGAGCAAAAAGACTGTTATATTGGAATCAAAGAAGATAATATAAAATTTGTTAGTCATAATAAACCTTCTGGTAAGCACGAAATTATAGCAAATGTTGGTGCAATAACTCCATCATTCATAGACGCTCATAGTCACATAGGTATGGTTAGGAGTGGAGAACCTGCTAATGAAGAAGAAGCAAATGAACAAATGGATTCGGTTTATCCACTATCTAATG
This sequence comes from Nitrososphaeraceae archaeon, assembly GCA_035253885.1. Lineage (GTDB taxonomy): Archaea > Thermoproteota > Nitrososphaeria > Nitrososphaerales > Nitrososphaeraceae > TH1177. The sequence goes on along the minus strand of DATFBJ010000421.1, from coordinate 10,012 downwards.
CTTTACATAGTGTATATATGGATGATCCCTCTTTTCATGAATCTATTGAAGCAGGCGTGCTTTATTCTGTCGTGTTACCTGGAAGCGGAAATATACTAGGTGGTAAAGCAGTTTTAATTAGAAATTTCGCATCAAATATATCTGATGCCTTTATATCAGATATAGGAATAAAAACAGCATTAGGATATAATCCACGAAGTACCAGAAAATGGAAAGGAACGAGACCATCGACAAGAATGGGTTCAATAGCAATTCTCCGTGATAACCTATTGAAAGCTAAAAAAGCAATGACACTTTTAGAAAAAAAGAAAAAATCAATTGAGGAAATTGATCCTCAAATGGAACTTTTTATAAATATTTTGAAAAAAAGACACAAATTAATGGTACATTTACATAAAGAAGATGATGTTATGATTATGTTAGAATTAATTAAAGAATTTCAGATAGACGCCATTGCAAATCATTTATGTGATGTACATAATGAAAATATTTTTTCTCAGCTAAGATTGAATAGAATTCCTATTATTTATGGTCCTCTAGATTCATTTCCATATAAAGTAGAATTAAAACATGAAAGTTGGAGAAATATAGAAAAATTATTAAGATCAAATTCTAAATTTGCGTTAATGACCGATCATCCGGTATTATTGCAACGAAATCTTTTTTATGGACTAAGATATTTATTAAGGTTTGGTTGTTCAAGAGCAGAAGCGATTTCAAAAATAACTAAGGAACCAGCAGATATAATTGGAGCAACCAATATAGGACAAATAAAACCAGGTTTTAAAGCATCAATTACTCTCTGGAATGACGACCCATTTTTATTGTCTAGTTATCCAAAAACAGTATTTGCAGAAGGTGAAATTGTCTACAACGAATAGTAATTATTTTTATAATAGTATAGATGAATGGTAATAGAATAAAGAAAATAATAAAATTTTTATAAAGTTACATTAAAAAATCTGCAAAATTATTAAACTGATTTCTGTTGTAGTGTAATTGAAAAATAAATATAATAATGGCTATAAATAGAATATAGTTATTATTATTATTTTAAATATAAGTCAGATTTATATAATAATTGAACATAAAAACTAACTCATTATTTTTTTTGACCAACGATAATATACTTTATTATATATATAGTTGATTTAAAATTTTCTGAATTTAAATATAGTACAAATAAACAATATATTAGTCTATTATTTTCAACTTTTTATAAAGACATATCTTTGAATGTATTATTTTTACCTTTAAAGAATTTAGGAGTTGTTTTATAAAGGTATTGAAAATATTTTGAATTAAAACTATATTCTTCTCATGTGATTTTGTATTTATCATTGCATGGGTTAAATTTACTTTACACTATATTATTATATATTTTATCATAATAATTTTAAATTATTTGTATATATTAATTAATTAATTATGGCTATTCTCACTAGTAAAGAAATTTTAAACCGCCTAACTAAAGATATAATAATTGATCCATTTAATATTAAAAATTTAAATCCCAATAGTTATAATCTAACTTTGTATGATGAGCTAAAATTTTATGATTGTGATGTACTAGATATGAAAAAAGATAATTCTACAAAGATTATAAAAATTCCAGATGATGGTATATGGTTGGAACCTGGTGAAACCTATCTTGGTAGAACCCTGGAGTATACAATTACTAAAAATTTAGTTCCAATTATCAAAGCGCGTTCTTCTATAGCAAGGCTTCATGTAAATATAATTAATAGTGCAGGCTTTGGTGACATAGGATATTCTGGTCATTGGACAATTCCTATATCAGTTATTAAAAAAACAAAAATTTATCCTTTTGTTACTATTTGTCAGATTTATTATAATGATATTATTGGAGAAATTGATAGAGAATATAATATAAATAATAAGTATCAAAATAGTAAAGATATAATGACATCAAAAATTTATCAAGAGTTTTGACTTCATAAAAATTAACTCCCCATAACACAAAAATAAATATAAAAATAAAATATATATAAAAAAGACAGTAATCTTATAACAATTATTACATATTAATTATTTAGCAAATGATAATATGATTATAAAAATAAATAGATATTAAAGTTATTATTTAATATTAAGGATAAAACTGATTAATATAATAATTATAGTTTTTAAATAATTTTAGAAAGAATATTAACATTCATGATAATACAAAAAATTGATAAAATATTACAAAATAAAAATTTAATATTATTCCTATAGCTTTTGTAATAAAAGATATTATTATACTTTACTCAACTATTTATTTTATTAAGATAGTAAATAATAATGATATAATTTTTAATCAAAAAGTTCATTCTTAGAGAAAGGTAAAAAAGTTTCCAAAGGTTAGCATAATACTTCACTTAGTAATTTCCTATTATTGTTAAATATTACTTATTTATCATCTGATATAAATTAAGAATATCCTCATTATTCAAATTAATATATTGTATTGTGACTTTTGTTTATTATGGAAAATAATGCCATACTTATTGAGAATCAGGCAAAAGAATTAAAATTAAGAGCTCATAAAGATTCTGCAAGATATGATCCACTATTTAAGGTAGGAACTGAAGTTGAAGCCTGTTTATTAGATGACAAAGGAGAACCTGTAAATGCATCTCCTTTAATCGAAGAATTACTAAATTCTCAATTTTTTCGAAATTCTGGATGTATGATAGATTATGAGTATGGTTCATGTCAATTTGAATTTAAAACTCTTCCAATATCTTTTACAAATTTGTTAGATCTTGAGGTATTATATGAAGATTTTATAATTGAACATTTAGAAAAAGCCATTCAAAAAGTTTATAAAAATAAAATAGTTATTCCAGTCTTTCTTGGGGGTAATCCTTCTCCATATGTTCTCAAAGATGATATAATAACAAATAAGGATAGATATAAAAAATTATTCGAATGGCAAAGTAAATTCTTTGATATAGAATTAGATGGTAAAAAATTTAAAGCTGCACATATTCCTGCAACAATTCAGGGTTTTCATTTTCATTTACAGGGAAGAAATCCTACCTATGCAGTAATGATGTTTAACCATATTTTAAATCTTATCGCCTCTGCAATAGTACTTGGTGCTAATAGTAAACTTTTTGCTGGAAAAGTATTTTCATTTCATGAACCACGCATATATTTATACGATCATTCTGAGCAACAAAATTCAGGATTTCCTGCAATTGCAGCGTACATAAATAATATGACTGATTATATTGATTATATAAAATCAAGAAAACCTGTACTTGCAAGAGATTACTTTGAGCTTGAAAAAGAAAGGCATGACGATGTACGAATACGTTTGAATTCTGAATTTTATAGAGTTGAAACAAGGATAGTATCTGTACAGGTAGCACCAAAAGCATTGATGGCTATGATTGAATTTTTTGTTGGATATTTGTATAAATCTATTCTTGAAGAGTCATACGGTCAGAAACTTTTAAGAAACCTTTCTATACTAAGAGAAGAAAGACAAGCTTCCGTACAATCAGGTTTCTATGCATCATCTCATTTTCCTATGATAGATACAATAAAAATTCAGCTTGATTATGCCAGAAAAGGATTATCTGATTTAAATGTTAAACCTGAATTCTTAAATATACTAGATAATCGAGTAAAAAATAGGATCTCGCCAAGCGAATATGTTGCTAATTTATGGGATAAGAAATTTAATGGATCAATAAATCAAACAGTGTTTGAGATAATTTCTCACATGTGGGAAAGAACAAAAAATAATCATCCAATAATGTAGTATAATGTTAGATAGAATACTACTAATTATTGTTTACTATTATTTTTACTGATATTTACAAATTTAAATATATATCCACTAACCTCATAAAAATAGTTAATTTGAAAAATATTAGCTCTATAATAGATTCAAATATGAATGATCTTGTCTCAGATCTTCAACTTTTAATAAGACAACCAAGTGTTTCTGCCAAGAAGAATGGATTGCTTGAATGTTCCCATTTGGTAAAAAAGTTAATGGAAAAAGCTGGTATACAAACAGAGCTGCTTTATCTTCAAGAAAATAATACTAATAATAAAAAAGATAGTCTCAAAATAAATTCTGAAATTGATAGTATTTGTACTATACCTCCATTAATCTATGGGGAAGTTAAATCAAAGATAAATCCAAATGGAAAGACTCTTTTATTCTATAACCATTATGATGTACAACCAGAAGATCCTATTGAATTATGGGAAAATAAAGAACCTTTTAGTGGGCGAATCAATGGAAATTATATTTATGGAAGAGGATCATCAGATGATAAAGGAGAATTAATAACAAGGATAAAAGCAGTTGAATATCTTTTAAAAAGTTATGGGGATGTTCCATGTAATATAAAATTTATAGTTGAAGGTGAAGAGGAAATTGGAAGCCCAAACTTAGAAAAGTTTCTTTTACAATATAAAGAAAAGCTAAAGTGTGATGGTGTGATATGGGAGTTTGGTTACATAGATGAAAAAGAAAGGCCAATTATTATGTTGGGAGTTAAAGGTATCTTGTACGTTGAACTTGTATCTAAAGGAGGACCATCACGAGAGGTGCACTCTAGCCTTGCCACACTCATAGAAAATCCTGCTTGGATTCTTGTAAATGCACTCAAAACACTACGTGATAATGATAGCAGAATATTAATAAAAGATTGGTATAAAGAAGTAAGAAATTTTTCACAAGATGAGCTCAATATATTAGATAAAGAACCATTCGATGAAGAAATATTTAAAAAAGAATATGGCATTAGTAAATTTTTAAATAATGTAAAAGGTATTGATGTAAAAAAATTTTTTGAAGGAAAACCAACATGTAATATAAGCAGTCTAATAGCTGGGTATAGTGGAGAAGGTTCTAAAACAATAATTCCATATAAAGCTATTGCCAAATTAGATTTTCGTTTAGTACCCGATATGGATCCAATTGTGCAGTTTAAAAGGCTATGTGACCATTTTCGAAAGCATGGATTTACTGAAGATTTACTAGAAGTTAACTTATTACAGAAAGAGTGGCCAGCACGAACAACACCTATTGATTCTCCATTTATAAAAGTTATTGAAGAATCTGCTAATTATATATTTGGTTCAACAATAAAAAGTATATCATCTGCAGCAACTGGACCTATGCATTACTTTTTGGACCTCTTAGATGTACCTTGTGTCTGTATTGGATCATCTTATAAATATGGTAAATCTCATTCACCAAATGAATTTGCTAGATTAGATCTGTTAAACAAAACAACCAAATGCATAAGTACAATAATTGAAAAGTTTGGAAATTTAAACAACCATGATTAAAATTTATATCTTTCAAATATCAATTTCAAATTAATAAAGTTATAGAATAAAGACTGCAGCACTTAAAACTGTTGTCCACATTCCATCTTTATGCCCTTCTGCCGATTGAGTAAAATTTTGAGTTTTGTAAATTTTACCAGATAACTTCCATTCTTCTTTCTTTTCATTCCATGTTAATGATGAATCATTTGGTAATCCAATTAATGTAGCTAGCATTTCCATAGCCATGTCTTCTGCATAATCGCCTGCTTTTTGTGCAGTTTCTCCTGTGGAATGATGTTCGGAAAGGTAACCATATTGATCATTATCAGCCGGATATGCTAAGCCTATAGAAGAAGCAATAAGTCGATTGGGTTCATTGGTTGATGATCTAGCCATTACTGCAAATGTAATTTGACCAGGCAAAAGATATTTTCGAGCCTCTTGAATATTGATTATTTTACATTGAGGAGGTTTAATACTTGAAACAGTTACTAAATTTAAATCTGAGATTTTAGCATCTCTTAATGAAAGCTCAAAACTCGTTAAATAATCTTTGTGTACCCCTTTACCTTTTGTAAAAAAAATTGCCTTTGGAACATAATTAACAGGATTAGAAAATATACTTGAATCGAGAGATTTTCTATTATACATCAGCACAAATAATATAAAAAAGGATATTAAGATTTTCCTATTTAGAATTTCAATATCGTTTCTCAAAAAATATAATTTACTGATATTTTTGATTTATTTAGATAATTTTAATTATTGTTATTATTAATGTATTTAATTCTCTTTCGAGTTAAAAATCGTATTATATTTACTTCTTATTAATGAATTAATTATAGTAAAAGTCTATCCTATGTCTAATCCAAAATCTATTTTTTCAATAATTGATCATTTATTCAAAAGTCAATATATTTATTCAAACTATAGTATTTTATTAATTTTTTCTATCAATAAAGATATATTTTTAATGTGGCTACCTGACCAATACAATTTATTACACCTATTACATCTATAAAATATTGAATTATTCTCAAATACTTTCTGATGAACTTTGTTTTTTATCGTATTTGGATCTTCTATAGTCTTAAGCTTGGTGTTACAAATGGAACAACGATAGCAATTTATATTACTATTTATAAATTTTATTTCTAAGTTGCTAAAAATGGTTACTAAATTTTCGAGTTCTGTATTTTTATTTATAAAAATTGAACGACAGTTATATTTTTGAGCTCTATAAAATAGTTCCTTGTCACTTGTTAATAAAATTCTTTTTGTTTGAATTAGTAAATCTAATATTTTTCTATCTTCTGTATTTTGAATATAAATTGTATCAAAGCCTAGAATCCTTAGTTTTCTGGCTATTCTTCCTAACATTGAATCCGCTATAAATGAATAATTTTCTTGAATTCTTTATCGCCACACTAGATTTAATCAGAATATTAATTTTAAAAAAGAATTTAATACTGAATTTGGTTAATAGTAAAACATTATTTTATTTATCTAGAAATAAAAAATTTTTTTATTATGATTGTTGAGTCTTTGATTTAAGAACATTTAGCGCAGAGCCAGCATAAAACCACTCTATTTGATGACGATTGTATGAATGTTTCAAATTAATTTCTTCTTCTCTTATTTTATCCTCTTCTTCCTTGTGAATAATTTTACATCTTACAGGTTTTGATGGTTCTAATTTATCTAATCCTATTATGCTAATTCTATCTTCTTCATGTATTTTATCGTAGTCTGAACTATTTTCAAAAGTAAGTGCTAAAATTCCTTGTTTTTTTAGATTCGTTTCATGAATTCTGGCAAAACTCTTAGAGATAACTACAGCACATCCTAAGTATCTAGGAGTCATTGCAGCATGTTCCCTGCTGCTACCTTCTCCATAATTAGTATCTCCTATTATGACCCATTTGAAACCTTTTGCTTTGTACTCTCTTGCAATATGCGGATACGACTCTATTCTTCCATTGAAAATATTCTTTCCATTTCCTATTTGTTCATCATGAAATGCGTTTACAGCACCTAATAGCAAATTATCACTTATTCTATCAATATGTCCTCTGTACATTAGCCATGCACCTGCTGGAGAAATATGATCAGTAGTACATTTTCCTTTTACTTTTGCAAGAATTGGAAGTTCTATAAAGTCTTTGCCGTCCCATGGCAAGAATGGTTCTAGCTTTTGTAATCTTTCACTATTGTTATCAATTATTACCTCGACACTATCTGGATCATCTGCAGGTTCTACATAAACATCCTTGACATTTTCAAATCCCTTTGATGGAACCTCTGGAGCTATTTGTGGAGGTTTGAGTATAAATGCAGTTCCATCTTTTCCTTCAATTAAATCTGTAAGAGGATTAAAAGATAATCTCCCGCCAAGAGCTAATGCAATTACAATCTCAGGACTAGCTATGAAATTCATTGTTTCTCTCTTTCCATCATTTCTTCCAGGAAAATTTCTATTGTATGATGTAATAATGGTATTCGGTTCACCACTTTTGATTTCAGGCCTTCTCCACTGACCTATGCAAGGACCACAAGCATTAGCCAAGACATTAGCGCCAATATCTTTGAGTACTTTTATTTGTCCATCTCTCTCAATTGTTGCTCTGATCATTTCCGATCCGGGTGTTACCAAAAGAGAAGTTTTTGTTTTAACACCATTCAGATTGGCTTGTTCTGCAATACCTGCTGCTCTAGACATATCCTCATAAGATGAGTTTGTACAACTACCAATGAGCGCGACTGAAATTTTATCTATATAATTATTTCTTAAAACATCATTTTTCATCTGTGAAATTGGTCTCGCTAGATCTGGTGTATGAGGTCCAACTATATGAGGTTCTAAAGAGGATAAATCAATTCTAATTACTCGATCGAAATATTTTTCAGGTTCATTTTCAACATCAGTATCTTGGGTTAAAATATCTATATTTCTGTTAGCAATATCTGCAATTTCAGATCTGTTCGTAGTCCTAAGATATGTTTCCATTCTTTGATCATATTCAAAAATTGAACATGTAGCTCCAATTTCTGCACCCATATTGGTTATTGTAGCTTTTCCAGTACAACTAATTGATTTAGAGCCTGGACCAAAATATTCTATTATTGCATTTGTACCACCAGAAACAGTTAATTTCGAAGCTACATACAAAATAACATCTTTTGGAGCTGTCCATCCATTTAACTCTCCTGTAAGGTAAATTCCTATTCGTTTTGGATACAATATCTCCCATGGCATACCTGCCATAGTTTCTGCAGCATCTAAACCTCCCACTCCGACAGCTATCATCCCTAATCCTCCTGCATTAGGGGTATGTGAATCAGTTCCAATCATTAAACCTCCAGGAAAAGCATAGTTTTCCAAAACCACTTGATGAATAATACCTGCCCCAGGTTTCCAAAAGCCAACTCCACATTTTCTTGAGGCAGATTCTAAAAATCTATATACTTCACTATTCTCATATACTGCAGCTTGCGTATCTGATACTCCTTCTATTCTTGCTTGAATTAAATGATCGCAATGAACAGTAGTGGGTAATGTTGTTCTTTTTAAACCTGATTGCATAAATTGTAAAAGAGTCATTTGTCCAGTTACATCTTGTAATGCAACTCTATCTGGACGTAAAAATACGTAACTTTTTCCTCTTTCTAAATTTTGATTTTGATCATCTTTTTCTATGTCAAAAAGATGTCCTATCAATATTTTTTCACTTAATGTAAGAGCTCTATGCTTAGTTTTTTCTTTATAGATTGAAATGTTTTTCCGTGATTTTTTATAAACATTAGAAACCATTTCAGGTGTGGTTTCTACATTGTTTATCATAGTCATTCTTTTTACAATATTAATTTATCAATACGGATATAAGAAAATATCTTCTTAATTTTGTTATTAAATTAACAGTATTGATTTGAGAAAACTTGATATGTCTCTTTTTAATTGCTTATAATTTGTATAATATTTATTCGAAAATTAACAAATAATTTTTCTATTTTATAATTATATCCCTTAAAATATATAACAAACTAAAATGAATTTATTTTCAATTCTAAATAATTTAATCGCCTGCTTCTGTAGATTCTTTTAGATTTTCCTATTACCTGCATAAATATATTATATAACAAATCATTATAAGTAGAAGTATAGAGATTGATGAAATTGTTTATCCTTTCTACCTTTTTCCACAAATAAACAATTCTCATTTGAGCCCATTAGTGAATATAATTGATTTTGATAATAATTATCAAGATTGTATGAGTTATTATTTAACTAAAAGTTATCCAAAACATTCTTTTTATTCAACTCTAAAAGATCTATCATTAAAAGAAAGTGATATTGGATTAAATGATGACGAATTTCATAATATCTTTGAAATAAATAGTAATTATTTTAAGTATAATATGTTGTGTTTAATATTTCCAATATTTATTAAAGAAATTGCTTCTTCTACCCATAATTATTCCAAAATATATGAAATTGATAATAATTTGTACAATGATATAAGAATAATATTCCAAACCAAAGAAGAATTACTTTCTGACTTAATTGAAATTGAAGAAAATCAACAATCAAAAATAATAAAGGTACCAAATGTTAAAAAAGATGAAGAATTAAAATTTGAAAGTTAAGATATTGTTCTCAGTAAAATACAACATAAAAAGATAAGTAATTATCTTAATTGTTAATTATTTA
>DATFBJ010000420.1:0-2876 GCA_035253885.1 Nitrososphaeraceae archaeon | reverse complement strand
TGAATTCTAGTTGGTTGTCGGCGTTGAAATCAACAAGATCTTCTAGAAAAGTAAGTAGGACTAGAAAATTTTTTTATTATCAAAGGGAAATATCTTTCATATTATTATCATTTTTTTCTGATAATATCAATTTGATAAAGATATCCAATAAGAGAAACACCTTTTCTTCATTATTAAAATAATTCAATAAACTATCTCAGTAATTCCGCCATTCTACTATTGATTAATCTGAATATAGAGAATAATTGATAAACTAAAACATAATAGATGATGTGGGAAAGAATATTTAAAAATAAGGACAAAAATTATCTTTCAATCCTTTAAGCCTGCTTGATATATTGTAAATATATCTTCTGATATCGATGCTTTAATAAAGCAAAAGATCTATAAATATAGTATTAGCCACAACTGTAAAATTTATGATTATTAAGTTAAGTATAAAATAGTAAAACCATTACTATTATTACAATGAAATCAGTAATTAAATCAACCATTATTGCAATGTTATTTGTTGTTTCTTTCATGAGTTTACTTCCAATTTATGGGCAAGAAACAGTAAATAACATCAACAATCTAATACAGAATACTGCAGAAAAAATAAAGAATATGGCAGATGAAGTTGCAAACAACTCAACAGGGAAAATCAATGAAACAGAGGCCAAAAATATCCTAATGCAGCTTGGAGAAGCAGCTAAAAGGACAGCACTTGGTGGAGCAGACGTATTGTCAAATATTAGTGGAGAAATTAAGGAAGGATTACAAAATTAATTGCAATCTAATAACAGGCGATGGGGTTAACCCAAAGCCCAAGAGTTTTGTTAAAATAATAGATTGATATAATATAATTTATCAATATTAATTTAATAAATAAAATTGTTAATAAAACTTAATACTATTAGCTAAAAATATAGGAAATTTTGAGTAGTTTAAATAATATAACCATAAATTTTAATTAAAAAAGTAATTTCTATTCATTATATCTGTTGTTGTATTACCTATTAATTATAGTAAGAATAATGGACATTTAATATATCAAATTCTTTCTACATCAACCTAAAATATATCTTATTTGTTTAAAAATATTAATCCACATTGACCAAGTTAATTTTCCTGTATTGGTATTTTGTCTACTAGGATGATATGATGATATTAATATCTTATTACTGTTATTTATATGATAAATCAATCCATGTTTAAATCTTATACTTTTTATTTTATGAATCCTGCAAAATTCATCAAAAGCTAATTTTCCTAAAGTTAAAAATACTTTACTATTTTTACTTAATAATTTTAATTCTTTATATAAATATTGATTACAATTACTAATTTCTACTAATAAAGGTTTATTTTTTGGGGGAGCACATTTTACTACAGAGGTCACATAAACATTATTTAATACTAGTCCATCATTTATATCATTGCTAAACGGTTGATTACAAAAATTATGTTCATATAAAGCCTTCATAAGCCAATCTCCAGAACTATCTCCAGTAAACATTCTTCCTGTTCTATTTCCTCCATGTGCAGCAGGAGCTAACCCGATTATAATTAATTCAGCATTTAGATCTCCAAAACCGCATAAAGGTTTGGACCAGTAATCCATATTATTATATCTTTTAACTTTTTTAATTCCTACATTTTTGATATATTCTGCTAATCTAGTACATTTGTTACACTTTATTATACTTTGATTTACAAGAATTAAGTTCGAATTTGAATCCGAATTTGAATTATAAAACAATAGAAATATGTTATATTTATTAAAATTTAATGTTTTGGTAGTTCTAATTTAAATTCAAAATAGACTTACTTTTTTTTCAATTAGATAAGATAATGGATTTTTATTATATATTAAAGATTCTTGATTAAATATACTGTTATAAAAATCAATAGGATAAAGGTAATTATTATAAATTATCTCAAATGTTAAAAATCTTGGTTTTTGAAAATAAAAAAATTTAAATGTGTTCTTGCTCACCTAAAGCAATTGGATACAAAAAAATTAAAGAATAACGATAATAAAGATAAAGACAATAAGAAAATAGAAAATAGTGATAGTACTATTTCGAATAAATATACATTCGATTCCTCGGACGCCAAAGAAATCATGACAGGTATAGGTGGAGAAGGTGGTGCTTATCCTGATTCTGATAAATATATAGTTGAAGACCTTAAGAAAGTAATTAAGAAGGAAGAATCTGAAGTTAGTGAAGAAAATGATGTTAAAAATAATTTAGAACAATCAAATAAGAACAATAATAACTGACCTTTTTTATAATGTTAAATTCTTGGCTAATGTGAATTTGAAAAAAGAATAAAATTTTATATATATAATTGAAGAAAAGAAAATAGTTTATGAATAATAAAAAATTATACAATGGTAATAGAAGATTTGCAACTCTTATATTATATTTATATAAAAATTACTAATTTTCTTGTTATTGTATTTGAAAATTCTTAACTATTAAATTAATTTCTGAATTTAATAAATAATATGACTCGAATATTACCAGTAATAATCATGTGACCTCAAAATCTTTCTGTCATAGTCTAAAAAAACTCTTAGACGCATCAGGAAAGCTGTATACTATAGTGGGTTATGAAATCCATTATCTTTATCTTCATTTCAAGAGCATAATACTAATTTTTGATTGCTCATAATAAATTTATTATCTATTGTTTGATATTTTAATAGAGATTCATTCTATGAATGATCAAATCCATCCCTATATTGATTGATAACGTTAATTTGAAAATAATCTTATTAACAATCTCATAAAAGTTTTTATATAACTTTGAATTTTGTAATCCTTTTTGTTGTTTCTAATTGGAAATATTATTATCTTAATTTATAATAGAGTTCAAATTAAATATTG
>DATFBJ010000419.1:0-5425 GCA_035253885.1 Nitrososphaeraceae archaeon | reverse complement strand
TGTGAAATCTAGTTTAGGTCCACGAGGAATGGATAAGATGTTAGTTGATTCTCTCGGAGATGTTACTATAACAAATGATGGAGCTACTATCCTAAAAGAAATAGATGTCCAACATCCAGCAGCAAAAATGGTCGTAGAAGTAGCCAAATCTGTAGATAATGAAGTTGGCGATGGTACAACTTCTTCTGTTATTTTCACTGGTGCTTTATTAGAAAAAGCAGAAGAATTGATTGACAAAAATGTACATCCTTCAGTCATTGTTGATGGTTATGCTGCTGCTTCTAATGAATCTCTTAAAATATTAGATAAAATTGCTATTAAAGTAAAAACTGATGATAAAGATCTTTTAGCAAAAATTGCTAATACCAGCATGTATTCAAAACTAGTTTCAGAAGATAGCCCTGTTTTAAGTAAAATAGTCGTAGACGCTACACAACTGATATCTGATATTAATGAAAAAACAAAAGCTCTAAAAGTTGATCTTGATAATATTAAAGTAGAAAAGAAAGCAGGTGGTTCTATACATGATACTTCTCTTATTAGAGGAATAGTTCTTGATAAAGAAGTTGTTCATAGTGGAATGCCAAAAAGAATTGAAAAAGCAAAAATAGCATTGATCAATTCCCCGTTAGAAATAGAAAAAACAGAAATGAGTGCTGAAATTCGTATTAGCGATCCTCAACAAATGCAAATGTTCCTAGAAGAGGAAAATAACATGCTCAGAGCAATGGTAGAAAAAATTAAAAATTCTGGCGCTAATGTTTTATTATGTCAAAAAGGTTTAGATGATATCGCACAACATTACCTTGCTAAAGAAGGTATACTTGCAGTTAGACGTGTTAAAGAAAGTGACATGACAAAACTTACTAAAGCTACAGGTGCAACACTTGTAAATAATATTGATGATCTTACTTCCAAAGATCTTGGTTCTGCTGATCTAGTCGAAGAACGAAAAGTTGAAACCGATAAATGGGTTTTCATAGAAGGATGTAAAAATCCAAAAGCAGTAACTATTCTCATTAGAGGTGGTTCTCAAAGAGTTGTAGATGAAGCAGATCGTTCTCTTCATGATGCACTGATGGTCTTGAAAGATGTTTTGGAAAAACCCTTTATAGTAGCAGGTGGAGGAGCACCAGAAGCTTACATTGCTACTCACATAAGAAATTGGTCCAGCGGTTTAGCAGGTAAAGAACAATTAGCAGTAATAAAATTTGCAGAAGCATTAGAAACTATACCAATATCCCTTGCTACTAATGCAGGTATGGACCCAATTGATACAATGGCAGAACTAAGAGCAAAACAAAACAAAGGAATCAAATGGACTGGCATTAATGTAAAGAGTGCAAATGTCTTGGATATGTACAAGCAAAATATATTGGAGCCTGTTATAATTAAAGAACAAATAATAAAATCTGCCACTGAAGCAGCTTGCATGATATTAAGAATCGATGATGTAATTGCATCAAGTAAATCCAAAGGAGGTCCACCTGGAGGCGGAATGCCCGGTGGAATGGGTGGAATGCCCGGTGGAATGGGTGGAATGGGTGGAATGCCCGGAATGGATATGGAATAATTCCATCTTTTTTATTTTCAATAATGTATTATTATATTTTTAAAAATAGTAGTAACAGTAATTCAATTGTTACTAAAAATTAAAATTAAAATTAATTTTCAAATAATTTTTTGATTTTAAATAAATGTAATTGAATTTGTAATTTATGTTTTAAATTTCTCTAGTATCATCTCAGACCATTTTCTTCCACTACTTTTTAAAATATAACAATCAATACCCGATAGTAATTTTTCCATCATTTTTTTTTCATCTTCTAAAAGATCATATGCTGTTTTATCTTCTATTCGTATATATTTTATTAAGTCACTATACGGAGGAAAAAGAAATGCATCATCACTATTTTCTATAGCTCTTCTTAGTGCATCATTAACAGAAATTCTTTCAATTTCTTCTACTTTCTCTTCATCACTACCTTTTTCTAAGAAGAAAAGAGAATTGATTGTTGTCTTATCTTTAATTTTCGCATCTTTTATAATATCACTAATATGATACTTTGGTGGTTTTATCTTTGATTGTCCTATTGTATTAATCGTAAAAATAGGTACATTATGATCGGCTAATTTATGCATCAAAGTTCTTCCAGTTTTTGAATGAACTAAACTTCTAATTCTCATTCCTTTTTTATCATTAATATCTTCCTTATCATAATTATGAGATGATTGGGCCTCAATAGCTGTCTTATAGGTGTGGGAGCTAATTGTCATTGATTTTGGAAAACATATTGCATTATTTGGTAAACTGATTATAGTCATATCATCTGACAAAAAATAATATCCTTGTTTTACACATTTTATTACAGTTGTTGTTTTACCTGTATCTGGAGGTGCTGAAAGGAAAAATCCTTGTCCACTTGGAGAAGACATACATGCAGAATGTAAAAGAATATATCCTTTAGAAATAAAAAGAAATCTCAGAATAGGTTCTATTAAATTCACATATGTTACATGTTTAGATTTTGATATTAATTCATTAATCGCTATCTCTATTTTACTTCCATTAAATTTTATTTGGAATTGAGCTCCAGAAGAACCAAAATGTTCTGTATATTTGATAGTATACCGTGAGCTTTGCGACTCAAAGTTATCTGTAATTAATTTTCTAGTGGCTCTAAATTTAGACATATCAGGATCTTTGGAAAAAGATCTTATAATTAGCATTATATCCGGAGTTTCAAATTCTTTTGAAACAAAATATTCTAACTCTTGTAATTTTATCTCAGTTTTAACCTTAATTATATCATGAATGTTATAGTAATACAAATATACAAAATTACTATTTTTAAATCAGATTTAAGTAATATTCATTTATCTTATATAAGAAAGTTCAATCATTTTTTTTAATTTTTATTATGGTATTATTATACCAATTTATTATCACTATCTAATTAGAATATTGTATCAAATTAAATATGCAAAATTTAATATATAAGCTTTCTCATAGTCTTTAAAAATAGGAAAAAAATAATAAAAAACTTTTTACTAAAAAAAATATTAAAAAATGTTATAAATATAACTCACGATAATTTTAATATGCAGTTGAAGGCTATAAAAAGAAGTGCAAACAAATCATCAAGAAATCTTTAAAACTAAAAGTATGTATACTATTTCAATAATTATTCCTACTTATAATGAATCAGAAAATATTATAGGACTATTAGATAAAATTAAACAAAACTTATCTCAAAATGTTTTTACAGAAATTATAATAGTGGATGATAATTCTCCAGATGGTACTGGTAATATTGTACAAAATTACATTGATAATGACATTAAAATTAAATCTGAAAAAGGAACTACAAATTTTAAGGAAAAACAGTATTCAATTAATATCCTTAATAGAAAAGTCAAGAATGGCTTAATTCCTGCTATACTAGAAGGAGTTAAATCATCTAAAGGTGATTATATACTAATTATGGATGCAGATTTTTCTCATCCGCCTGAAATTATTCCAAAAATGATAGAGAAATTACTAGATACTCCTAGTTCAATAGTTATAGCTTCTCGTTATACAAAGGATGGATCTATTATTGGATGGCCTTTTAAAAGACGCCTTATAAGTAAAGGTGCCGCTATTATTGCAAAATTTGGTCTTAATGTAAATAATGTTACAGATCCAATGTCTGGATTTTTTGCTGTACCTCGACCTATTCTAGAAAATATAAAAATCGATACAAAAGGTTATAAAATATTATTGGAAATACTTGTAAAATCAAAGGATATACCAATATTTGAGATACCTTATACTTTTCTAGATAGAAAATCCGGTAAAAGCAAAATGGGCTTTAATGTTATTATTGACTATGTAGGTTCAGTATGGCAGTTATATAGATATGGGCGACATAAACAAAAGAAATAAATTTGTTACTATTTTCACAATGTCTACAAAGATAAAAATGATATTATTAAAAAAAAATCTTCCAATAAATCATTGTAATAGATAATGAGGGATTAATATTGATTCAAATAATTAAAAGTAGAGGGTTTATGGATAAAAAAATACTTTTAATATTCATACCTCTAGTTTTAAGCTCTTTTACAAGTCTATGGAATATAACGGGTTTTCCTAGCCTTCATGTTGATGAGGGACATTATATGAGGAAAGCTATGTCTACCCTTGAAGGAGAGGGTCTTCAACCACAAGATCGATATTTCGCTCCTTACTTTGGACAAATATTATTAGCTGGCCTTTTAGGTATGATTGGTTATCCTGATATATTACATCCATCTCCGGATATCGAATCAGTAGAGTCGCTTTATTTGATTCCTAGGCTTATTATGGGTTTATTTGCCGTATTAGATACCTTTCTAATATACAAAATAACAGAAAAAAGATATGGATTCAAGGTAGCACTTCTGGCGTCTATTCTTTTTGCAGTTATTCCTTATGGGTGGTTATTAAGGAGAATATTTTTAGAATCTATACAGCTTCCTCTGCTATTAACTTCTATATTATTAGCATTATATATAAAAAGTAACATAAATCAAGAACAAGATAATAAACTAGGAATAAAAAATATTACTTTAATTTTGTTTTCTGGTATATTTCTTGGACTTGCAATTTTTACAAAAATTCCTATATTTGTAATGATGCCATTAGTAGGTTATATTATATTAACTAATAGTGGTAACAATAAATTAAAAAGTATTGGATTATGGCTTTTACCTGTTATTTTAATACCTATGATTTGGCCAGCACATGCTTATTCTATTGGTGATTTTAATACATGGATAGAAGACGTATTGCATCAAACTCAGAGAGAAAGTAGACCTCTGATTAATTCTTTGGCTACTTTTCTTCAAAATGACCCAATTACATTCTCATTGGGCATGGCTGGAATTCTATATGCTGCCATTAGAAAAGACATTTTTATATTGCTATTTAGTATACCTTTTCTTTTATTCTTGTATTGGATAGACTTTGTATCTTCATTTCATATAGTACCGTTATTTCCAGTATTTTCTATTGCTGCAGCAAGGTTGATTGTAGATCTATCTAACTTTATACCAATATCTAAAATCAAAAATACTATTCCTTATGCTGTAGTATCAATTATTGCTATTGTTGGATTAACTTCAATTTTTTCATTAATTACAATTGATTCTAATTCTGTAATAATGAAAACACACGCTGTACTAATACAACATTTGCAACAAAGTAATAATAGTGTAACTATGATAGGAAATCCTCTTTATGTATGGATGCCTAGACACGTCTTTGATATTTCCTACCAAGATAGAAGTTATTATTCTACATTGCCATTAAAAACTCAAAATTTCATAGTAATCGATGATTCAGGCTATAAAAAGATAATTAAGGAAACAAGCAAAAGAGGTACATTCCATAAAAACTTAT
>DATFBJ010000418.1:0-3549 GCA_035253885.1 Nitrososphaeraceae archaeon | reverse complement strand
AACCGGATAACCAACTAGCAAGCAATACCCCTACCTCAAAAGATTCAGAGGATTTTAAGAATAAAGTTTAAAGTGAAACTAAATTAAAAAAAATAATAAAATATAGTAATAACAAGAGATCATTAATAAAGAAATTGTTTTAGTCAGCAATAGAAAATAAATATTATATTCAATTAGGATCTCTAGAATTAATCCAAATGTCCTAATAGGTTAATCTCGATAATTTCGATCCTTGTAAGACCAATGTTAAAGAAGAGATAGTCCTACAAGGATTTTGTGATTAAAATTTATCATATAAAAATATAATAATAGAATAACAATTCGTTAACTTCCTTTTCAAAAGAGAAATTTGATAGAGATATTTATATAATTATTGATTTGTTCAATATTTTTAATTACTTCAAACAATAAAGATAATAATATAATAGATTAAATCAGATTTTTTCTCTAATTTTATTTATGTATTATAATGATCATTTCTTCTTATAATGATGGTTTCTTTTAATATGATCTCTCATTTGTTCCATTCCCAAAAAACTTAGGTTGCATTTAGTGCATATATAAGATCTACCAGTTCCATGTATCACTTGTTCATGTTGCATTGATTCTTCTACTCTTCTAAATTTTTTACTACATATAGGACATTCATATCTCTTAAATATATTGAGAAAAATATTCACTGTATTTACAATATTAAAAATTCTATTTATATGTTAAAAAATCAAAAAATGCTCGATTCAATTAGATAATTTATATATTTTTTGTTAAATAAAATATAAAATAACATAGTCAGAATATCAAATTCAATCATATTATGAGAAGATCATTAAAGAATAAAATTCTATATAAATTTCTTTTTAATTTATTAATCTGTATTTACAATATATTTAATATGAAATTTATAAATTTCAATAATCATGATATTTTTAATCTATCAGGGAAAATTTTTTATTTTGTTGGATTATTATTATTAGTTTCATTGTATACCTTTTCTTTTAATAGTCAATTTTTACTACATGTTGAAGCAAAAAGTAATGATTGTGATAGAAAAGATTCTAATGTTATAGTAGGGACTCGTCCCGTTACCTTGGGGACAGAATGTAATGATGTAATCATTGCGTGTCCAGCAGCAACAGAAGCCGTGGGTCTTGGTGTTGGTTCACCATGCGGTGCTGGAAACATATTGAGAGGTTTTGAGAAAGATGATGTCCTCCAAGGTTCTCAAGGTACTGACGAGCTTTATGGAGATGAAGGAAATGATCAAATTCTAGGAGGGCCTGGGGTTGACAAGTTATATGGTGGTCCAGGAAGTGATGTCCTTCAATCAGGTGAGGGTTCTGACCTGTTGATAGGGGCAAATGGAGATGATGAACTATATGGAGGTCCTGGAGAGGATGTGTCAATAGGAGGTAAAGGTGCAAACTATTTTGACTGTGGAGATGGTAATGATGTGATCGTAGATTTCGATCCAGATAAAGGAGATGCTCAATCAGGTAACTGTGAAGTAATATTAAGCCGACATGGTGATATGAATATTTTTGTTCAGTCTCCCAAAATTAAATCTCAACTAGAGGCATTCGGCATAGGATCTTCCAAAGATGAAATGGATATCAATGACTTAGGAAAAACTATTAATGACTAAGATAATGTAATCATTAGTAAACTTTTTTTAGTTTTTTAATAATTACAATTAGTTTTTACATAGTGAATTTTTCCTTTATCAATAAAAACTATATTTGTTTAATATGTATACTATCATATTCTGTAACTTATACAGTTTATTTTAATTATTTTTGTTGAGTATCTAACTTGCTTTGTATCTCTTCACAGTTTCCAGCTGTATCATCGGCCTCATTTGAATTAAAATCTATTATTACATCCACTCCTTCCCCACAGTCAAAATAGTCTGAGCCTTCATGGCCAGAAAGAATATCATCCCCCATATCGCCATACAGTTTATCATTTCCTATTCCTCCGATTAATGAATCATCATCTGTTCCCCCGGCTAAGACATCATCACCAACGTCTCCATACAGAATATCACTACCAGTTCCTCCTTGAATTATATCATTTCCAGTATCGCCATATAACTGATCTGTCTCTTCATTTCCTTGTATTTTGTCATTGCCTGTTAATCCATGTACTACATCTGAACCCGACAATGCAACGATAATGTCATTATTTGCAGTACCAGAGATTCTATCATTCACAAATGAACCCATCTTTAAATTCTCATCTATAGAATTTTGTTGAGGTGGTAATGGTTGATTTTGTTGTATATTTGATAAATTTTGGTCTGTTATTTGTGCGTATGATTGATAAAACAATATAAATGGAAATATATTATCGAATGTTAATGTTAGTAAAAAGGTAGCTATTATTGTCAAAGTAAATAATATCATGATATTAGATAGTATAAGATAATACCTTTAAAAAAGCATTTGACTTTATATCGTATTTTATAATAAAAATTATAAGATATGAATAAGAGACTATTCGAAAATAACTCTATTAGCATAGATTTTATCATTAACTTACTTGGATTTTATTTAATTGATAATTCTCCCAGATTTCTATTATACTATACTAAGAACAAAAGTAATATATCTTTATTAACTGGAGTAAAGTATATGCCTAAAACATGTTTAAAATGTCAAAATTTCTTTGATGAAAAGGATATAGAAGATCCAGCTCAAGAAAAGTATTCAGCTTGTCCATCATGTTGGAAAGAATGGACAACTTATGCAGTTATGGTTATTAATGAATTACGACTTGATATGTCTCTTCCTGAACATAGAAAAGCTTTGAAAAAACAAGAAAAAATATTTTTTGGTTTAGAAAAAGGAGACCAAATTCAAAAGAATCCAGAGAATCCATAAAAAAATTTCTTGTCAAATTTACTTTTTTTGGTTTAATATTTTCTCTAGCAATATAATCATCTATCTCTCTCTTTCTTTATATCTTCACTATTTATAATAAGCCAATGTAATGATTCTTCACTTAAATTAGATAATATGTTATTTTTATCAAAAGAAAGCATAAATAAAGTTTCAGAAAAACAATTTCTTAATTTCTCTATTTGATCTTTAGTAAAATTTCTTATGCAATTGTGAATCGTTGATTCCAGAACTTTAATTACTTTTGGCTTTTTCTCTAAACCTTCAAGATATAGTTTCATCAAAAGATTTATTTCCATATTATCAAAATCTACTAGTATTTCTAACCATGTCTTTATCAAATCATTATATTTTTTTAGATCGATATTTGGAAGAGATTCTAAAATTAATTTTATAGTAGTGGATTGAAATTCACTGTCGCTTTTGAAAAAGTCAATTAATTTATTTTTTATAATTGGTTTTCTTAAAAAAGGTTGTAAATTACCTAATATTTCAATAATATTTTCAGTATTACTAGAATCAGCAGACACAAAAGATTCTATCTCAAGGACTAATATCTAATTTTGCTTTTTTTGGATATAGAAATATCTCTTAATCAATAGGATTTTTTTAACTAAATCACAAGTTAAATTAATTACTTTTGGCTTTTTCT
>DATFBJ010000417.1:0-11454 GCA_035253885.1 Nitrososphaeraceae archaeon | reverse complement strand
TTGTAGGACAAATATAGAGGTACAGATTATTATTCTAAAATAAATTTGCTTCTTTATTGTTATTCGCCAACAATCAACAAGTTTTTTAATGGACCTGCTTTTATTATTGACGCTACTAAGACAAGAGTTTGTCACAATGTTTAATGGGTATTAATATTGTAGCTTATGTAACACCCAAGAATTAATATTCAAATACAACATCCAAATTATAACCTTATCAATGCTGTTTAAAATTATATAGTCATATTATTTGGAAGAAACTCTTGCATCATGATCAAATTTCTTATAGTATCCGATAATTGTTTATCATTTGTAGAAGATAAAATAAATTTATCTATGATTTGTTGAAACCTGTGATCATCGTATTGATGTAACATTAACTGCATGTGAACAATAAACTTTCTAGAGGATTTATAGAAATGTTACTAACGGCATTATAATGCTTACTTTTGTATAAAAAATTATATGTATTTGATGTTAGGAAAAGAATCAAAACAATATAATTACAATTAAGATATTATTTAAACAATAGGAGAAATAAAATAAATAAAAAATAAGATGGTTATTTTTTTAGTTACTTTCTATGCTGACATTTTCATATGGATTTGGATTATCCTGTATAAATTTAAGTATTGATAGATGAAACTCATCTTCATAACGACCATAAAAAAGAATTCAGGTAAATACGATAAAAGTCTATTTTCTTTTTATCTGTAATTTACAGCTTAGGTAACAAAAGTAAATGCAGTTCAAAATCTGCCGCTATCTAGAATTACTAGCACAATTTTTTCTATTGCATTAGCAATCCATCAACAATGAATTTTATGCTTACAAGCACTATTACAATCAGAACCATTTTTCTGAAAAGCTCTTGATTTATACTTCTAACTATCCTTCTTCCTATAAACGAGCCAACAAGCGCTATTCCAAAGAGGACAGGGATGTAAAGATAATGGTGTTCTGTAAGAAAACCCTGGGATATATAGACGGGTATTCGTATGACATCTGTTCCCAGAGCTATTGTCGCGGCAGTGGCTATGTATTTCACCTTTTCTATCTTGAAACCTTGAAGAAGAGTCGCCCTAAGCGCACCTCCTGTTCCTACCAATGCAGTGATAAAGCCTGTGATACTTCCGCCAACTATGAATGCACCAGTGTTTGCTGGCAACTTCAATCCAGGTTTTGCCAAGAAAGACACTGAAGTGACAATGAGAAAGATTCCCAAAATGAGCTTTAGAACAGGCTGTGGCAAGACTCCTATTAGAAATGCACCAAGAAGGCTCAAAAGCAGGCTTGGAACTCCAAATTGGAATATTATTCTCTTGTCAAAACCCTGTCTGAAGAAAATTATCCTACCTAGGTTTCCAAACAGATGAAATATCGCTACCAAAATTATTGCTGTCTTGAAGTCGACAAACAGCAGTGCAAGGGGAAGAAATATTGTTGATGAGCCAAAGCCTGCCATTGTTCCTGTTATTTCAGCTATCAGTGCTGACATGAATAACAGTATCTCCCATTCTTCCATTTTCTTAATTTGAGATAGTCTGTATAAATATCAACAATATTCTTTTTATGAACTAAAAATGTACGTATAGAAAGAACCATCAATTGCTAATAATATAAAATGGATAAAAAAAGGGTATATAGTAGTATAGTAGTTTTTAATGTTTAGCAATATCCATATGTTTATCTAATTCCTTTTCTGAATTAAAGACCTCATTGCATAGGTCACATTTGTATACTCTAGGAACATTTTGCTGAGGTGTTGTTTCTTTAATGTATTGAGTCTGATCTGAATATTTGGGAGGAATCACAGGTACTGAATAGTAATATCCAACAAAACTAGTGTTATAGTCTGGATAACTTTTGATAAAATATTGCTTGGGATCAGGTAGTATATTTCTTTCATAATTTTCTTTGACCTGATTCTCTGTAATTTTTAGCCATAGTACATTACCATCCCATCCTTCAACCTTGTTTATAGGAATATAGTAATAGTGAATATTTATCAATCCTCTCATTACAACTACAAAGTTTCTGCTTACTGCATATATATCGCCTATATCTACATCATCGCTTGTATGGACTGACTCGTTTAGCAGATCTATCCATTCTTTTTTTTCGTTGGATGAAATAGAAGAGGATGAAGAAGATTTATCTGAACTTGTAGGATGCATATATTCTTTTGATAGTATATAAATTATTTAAAAATTAGATGAAAAAAAATTTTATAAAAAGTATATAGATTAAACTCAGAATTGATAATTTATTTAATTTTAATAAAAAAATTTTCTAACTATAAGATCTATATAACTAGAGTAATAGCTTAATTAATTAAACTATAGCCCTCCAATTATGAGTAGTGATGAAATATAGATTTAGAAGATGGCTATGATATGGATTATGTTTTGTCTTTGAATCTTAATCTAAGCATTTAGCATCTGACAGACAGATGAATAGGTTAGTAAGTGTATATATAGTAGTAAAACTATTAGATTTATTATTTAATAACACTATTAATTAACAAAATTATTTGTAAATCTAAAAACAATTATAAGCTGAATATATCTTATTTGTAACCTTTGTAAAATTGCTTACTTTATGATTTTAGGAAACCAAGAGTTATTTATAAGCATAAAATATTGCTAAAAAACAATAAATTTAAAATTTATAAATCATCATAGTATTATATTATTATGAAATCTATTAGACTAATAATTTCTATTTTATTTACTATTCTTCCTATAGTATTTGTTACTACTACTTTCACATATATTCCCATATTTGGAGATGGTTTATTTATGGAAGAATTATCAGCATCAACTGCTGGAAGAGACCTTTCGCTTTTGATAAAGATGTCTCCTCCTGTAGTTACAACAGAGACCTTAAAAGGTGGTCAAAATCCTTTAATCCAATTTAGATTATCTGATACGGCTAACAATGAAACTATAAAACATGTAACATATTTGATTGAGATTGAAAAAAATGGAAAGCGTCTAATGTTAGATACTTTTCATTCTCATACTGGCAATCTAGGAATACAGATGAGACCTTCCAGTGCTGAACATATTACATTATATGGCGAACAGGATCCTATTTTAGCAGCTTATACTGGAGATATGGAACATCCTGTATCTGCAACAGGACCAATATTTGCTGAAGGAGGACTTTATCACTTTATTGTCACCATAGAAACAATTGATTTTGATAGAACCTTTCTTCCAACAGATAAACAGCCAGTGTTTGAAGGTTGGCTTAGTGTAGGATATACACTAGATAAGGATTTTCAAATTAATGGAGCATCTTATCCTATACAAACAATTTCATATTATGATGCATTGAAGAATTTTACCTATGATTCCTCAAACAATGAATTACAATTTGCAATGCCTTTTGATTGGAATCTTGATAGATTGGAAAAGGTTAATGTTTTTGTCCATGAGGAAATATCCATTCCAAATCCTAGTCCTCTAGCTGCTAATGGCTATAAAGGTACTATCAATAATATTGATTTGTCTCCTAATCTATTAATGTTGGATAGAACTAATTCAACAAAAGATGTAGTACATTTTATGTTAACAAAACCTGCTGTTTTGGATCTTGCTCAGAAAGTGGCAGCAGATAATAGTAAAAATAATAATCAAAATATGACAAATGAAATGACTTTTACTCTTTCTCCTTCTAAAACTGCGGTCAATCCTGGTTCTATGGTAGGGCCTAATTCAATGAATATGCCAATGAATAATGATGGTGATAGCAGTGGTGGTATGTAAATTTGTTTTAGAATGAAAATTAAAACTTACCTTTTTAAATATATGGAATTTTCATAAATCTCTTATATGTTTGGCATGAAACAAATATGTGAATTCAATACATAATATAATTAACTCCCATTTTCATCTTGAAATGTATGCATTGTTCTATGAGTATTTCTTAGACATAGAAAATAAAAAATACAGAATATTGAACCATCTTTTAATATATATACAATTTATTTATTGAATATCTAAAACAATAAGAATTAAACTAGAAATATGATAATATATTAATTTGTCAGATAATAAAATGAAAGAATCTAATAATAATGAAAACGTAGATGATTATCAAGCAAAAGAAGAAACAACATGGACGGAATCAGCCATGTCTAATTCCAACAAACAAGATCGAAAAAAACAAAAAAAATGAATTGAATGTTGATGTGTCTTTCGTAAGAATAAATGTCTATTTTTTTTATAGATATATACAAGTTATAGCTTCTTCAACGTCATGGATAGACATATAGATTTAGAAGATTATGACTTTTATTTTTGATATATTAATGACAATTTGTTTCAAATGTATAATTTGTCATCTATAAAAAAATTGATTGAGTATCTTTTTTAGCCTTTCTTATTGATTATTTTATATAGAATACCTTTTTTTAAATTTTTTACATTATTATTAATTATATTCCAATAAATGGTAAAAATTTCACTTATATTTTAAATTACATATTATCTCTGATTAATAAAAGGAGTAAAATTAAAATAAAAAATATCAAATAATATCACTTGTTATTTTGTATATCAATTTTCTCAAAGATACTGCATTGTTTTTTAATATTGTTATTGTTATTACATTACACTTCATATTGGTTCAATCTATCAGTGGACCGACTGAAGAAGAAGAAAAAGGAAGATAGTCCTGAAATAGTAAAACCAAAAGTGGACGTTACAATAGATGATACTGCTGCCGATGATAGAATTAAAGGAGAAAATGGAGATGATAGGATAAATGGAAAAGAAGGTTATGATGTACTCTTTGGAGGTCCTAGAGAGAATAGGATAGATAGTGGACCAGAGTAATAGTAATAATGAATTACATAGAGAAGATGGAATGATATTTTGAGAGGAGCAGTAGGAAATGATATGATAGAAGGAGCGAAAGGTAATGATACCATATTTGTTGGACCAAGTAATAATACATTAAGTGGAGGAGATGGAAACGATAATTAGCGTATCTTTAAACTCTTATAGAAAAATAATTTTATACATATATGCTTGTGACAATTTATTTATATCTTCTAAGAGAATTTTGAATATAATGAATATACATAATTTGAAACTTTGAGTATTTATGCTGAAATATTTTGAGATAATTAACTGATTACATATCTTTTTATATACACTATTATTATGGATTTAGAATGTCAAATGTTACAGATAAAAAATTTGAATTTCCTGGCAGTACTTTACATTTTTCACCAAGACTGAAATTTACTATTCTTCATATGTATTTAAAGATAAATCCAAATTTTGAAAAAAAACAACTTTTAAATTGTAAACAAAAATTAAAAATTCGAGCTTTAAAGGATATCAAAGAAATTATACTGGATATTGCAGAAATAAAGATCAATAAAATTTCATCCGATAATGTTCAAATCAAAGAAGAAAATTATATTTCTGAAAAAGAAGACAAACTTACAGTAAAATTTAAAAATATAGTAAAAGAAAAAACTGAATTTGAAATTGAAATAGATTATTCATGTGGATATTATTATAATAAAGATAAAAAAGAAGGTGTTGATTATAATAGTCCTAGAAGTGGATTTCATTTTATTGTTCCTGATAAGTTAGATCAATCTTCTTTTGCAATTCAATCCTGGACTCAAGGTGAAACAATGGAGTCAAGGTACTGGTTTCCATGCATTGATGATCCACAAGTTAAATTTACAAGAGAAATAGAAGTGATAGTCCCAAGTGAGGAATACTTTGTAATTTCAAATGGAACCTTCGAAAAAAAAGGAACTACATGGAAGTGGAATGAATCGACTCCTAATCCAGCTTATCTTACTTCGGTTGTAATAGGAAAATTCTCTAAACAAACAGAGTCAAACGGAACAGTACCTCTTGAATATTATTGGCCTACAAATATACCTGAAAATTATGAGCCAATGTTAACCTTTGGAGAGACTCCACAAATTATAAAATTTTTAGAAAGCTATTTGGAAACAAAATATCCATATGAAAAATATTGGCAAATTGCAGTAGATAAATTTGAATATGGTGGAATGGAAAATACAAACTGTACAACACTTACAAGTGATATCTTACATGATAAGAGGGCATCATTAGATTATTCTCGAGATATCATTATAATAGCCCATGAATTGGCACATCAATGGTTTGGAGATTTAATAACATGTAAAGATTGGCCACATATTTGGCTTAATGAAGGCTTTGCTAATTATTTTGAAATTCTCTATTGGAAACATAAACATATAAATAAATACAATAATAAAAAGGCTAATGATGAATTCTTATATAAAATAATTCAAATGATTAATGACTATATGGATGAAGCAAATAGTTTGTACAAAAGACCTATAGTAACAAACCTTTACAAACACCCCGATGAATTGTTTGATAGCCATTCCTATGAAAAGGGAGGACTGGTATTATATATGCTAAGTAATTTAATAGGTGAAGATAATTTTAAAAAATCGATAAAAAAATATTTAGATACTTATAGAGGGAATATTGCCACAACTGAAGATTTTCAAAAAGTTTGTGAAGATATTTACGGAGAAGACTTGCAACAATTTTTCAAACAATGGTTGTATATAGCTGGTCATCCAGAACTTGAAATACAATTGTCTTTGATACAGGAAAAAAATCGAAAAGGAAAACAAATTCAAAAAATTAAAATGAAAATTAAGCAAGTACAAAAAGATGGATTTGAATTTAGTTTCCCGCTAGAAGTAAGAATAGTATTATGGAGTGATAAAAAAGATGAAAAAAAAATAATAATAGATGATATTGAAAATATAGAAATTAACAAAAAAGATGTAGATTATACATTTAAGAAAGAAATACCTACTGATACAATAATTAAATGGATATCTATTGATCCGCAATTAAAAATTCTCAAAGAAATAAAATCGATTACTATAGTTAACCAAGATAAAAAATTTAATTTAATTGATATATTATATAATCAATTAGAAAATGATGATATCACAACAATTTCAGAAAGAATTAGTTCTCTCCAATTGTTAAAAGATTGTTATAGTAAAAAAACTGTTGAATTGCTCAAAAATGTTATTTTGACTGATCCTTTTTATGGTATAGCTGTAGAAGCAGCTAATGTTCTTGGTTCATATCATGATAAAAAGAATTACATAAAGGATAATGATGCGTTTAATGCCTTAGCAAAATGCATTACAAATAGAGATTTTTTAAAATTTGCTCCACAAATTAAAAGAGCAATAATAAGCAATATCGGGTTATTTGAAAGAGAAAATATATTTGAATTAAAAAATGAAAATAGTATACCAATACTTGTGTCTTTATTAGATGATGAAAGTTATTTTGTAGAAAATACAGCAGCAACTGCAATAGGTAAATCTATCAAAAATCTTCATAATGGAAATCGTATAAAAGAAGATATGATACAATTATTACAAGATAAAGTTGTTAATTCTATGACATTTCAAGATCAATTAGCTCAAGGTGCAATTAATGGTTTAAGTGAATTAGCAAATGATGAAAACATAAATCTTGTTAAGGATATTGCAGAATTGTTAATTCGTAAAAGCAGTAAATTAGATTCTAAATCAAAAGATATTGCTAATAGATATTTTATTAGATCTGCTTCAACTCTGGCTTTGGGTAAATTTTTAGTAACTAAAAATGAACACGTATTAAATGACAAAGTCAAGAAAGAAATGATAAATAAAACTAATAAAAGTATTCTAGATCATCTTTTGAAGTTATTGCATGATGAAAGACGACGAGTCAAAATTAATGCTTGTACTGCTTTGGCTGATAAAGATGCAAAAGTAACAGAACCAAATGAACGAATTACAAAAAGCCTAGAGGCATTACAAATAGTTGCTGAAGAAGATATAGATGGCTTTGTTAGAAGAACTGCTGAAGTAAATCTGAATTTGATAAGAGAATGGCTAAAAGAATGGACCGATAAACCACCAACATTGGAAATTAACATTCGGAAAAAAGTAGCAGTAGCTGTTAGCAAAATCAAGGAAGAACGAGAAGAAGGAGAAGAAGAAAGAGAAGGAGAAATAAGAAAAGAAAAGGAAGTAATAGAAGAAAATAATAAAAAGTATGAGAAAATTCAAAGAGCAGCCAGAAAAGAAAGACTAGAATATTAAAAATTATGAAGGTAGAAATAATCCATTAATTTTTAGATAATTAAATGATTAAGATTGAGTAATTGATGAATTAAAAAAAATTTCTAGTTTTTTTAATATTATTATTGAAAGTGTTTCTTTTGATCTGCATATTATCTAATAGGAGCTTACTACTGCTACTATTATATTCGAATTTTTGGTAACGTATTTTAAACATTATAGAAATTAAGAATCTCTTGTAAACCACATTCAGCTATTTTTAGCTGTCTTCTATTCTTTTGAAATTCTATCAAATACTCAAAGATTAAATAAAGAAAAAAATATTTGATTTTAATTATGGTAGATAATTAAAAAATAAGAAATTCATTCAATAATAATAATAATAATAATTAAAATCAGTAGATACAATAGTTATAATAACAATAACAACAAAAATAGAACTTTATATTAGATGTTATATATTATAATATCTTTTTTATTAATTGATACTTATAATATTATTTCTGAAAATTTTAAATTATTTTATTCTTTACTGTTTAATAAAATAATAATATAAACAAGTACCACTATTAATTTAAAATGAATTAGAATAAAAATTATATGTTACAATTAAATAAAATAAAAAATGATATTCAAATCCTATTATCAAACAAAGATAAAAATCAGGATATAAAATTGCCATCTAATAATGATGATAACAAAAGTAATTCATTAAAGAATAATACAATAGAATCAGGTCCATTACTTACAGATATGGAATTTTCTTGGATAGAAAACTATTAATATATTGGTTAAATATTAGATCTCTTTTTACCTACACGATATAATAGTTTAAATCTTCTAAAGTTTTTGTTCTATAAACTAAGAATACTTTAGATTTTTACAACATATGCAGAATTGTAGATTAAATAATTAAATGGTTTAATATCTATTTTTCAGTATCCTACTACAATACCTTTTAGAATCAATAAAGCCAAAAATTCAAGATAGTGAACTGAGAGAAAACTATTGTGCCATGAGCAGTAATACTGATATCAGTACAAAAGAGTCCAAATTTGTAGGGATACTGTTATATCTTTTATTTTGATTTTATTATTTGAAACTTATTTTAAATTTTTATTTATTTTAAATTCTAACAAATTACTAATTCTTACATAAAAAGTTTTTATAATATATACATCTCAATCTGAATTTATTTTCTCTATAATATAACACTTTTTCCTATTATCTATTTTTTTTAAAAACTATCTGTAAAGACAATTATCGAGGTAAATGAGTATCATTCTATGACAAATAGCTATAGAATTTCTTTAATTTATATAATAAAAATAATAAAAAAATAAATGATAAAGATAATTTAGCGTTTATATTAGAACAGTTCATATGGAGTAATACCCATAAGTGTGCAAAAAATAGAGTCTAATGTTATATATTCTACTATTGTATATAGCTTTTTGATAACTTAATTACTAATAACCTGGAAATTTTAAAAAAAGATAAATTTGTTAAAATCATTAACTAAGAATAAGAAATAATTATAAAACCATCTTAAATTAATCTTACAATTGCAAAACCAATTATAAAACCCAAAACTGCACCAAATGTAGGAAGCCATTTTCTTTCTTTATGTGCTTTGGGTATCATATCATAAAAGAGCATATAGAATATACCTCCTGCAGATAATGCCAATATCATACCTATTATATAATGTAATCCTTGTAAAAAAAATAGCCCTATTAATCCTAGAATAACAGGTATTATGGATACAACCCCAAAAGCATAAAATGCTTTTTTGGAATTTGTGAATGCTGTTTTTCCTGTTCTCATTTCTTTATATGCAGCAATACCCTCTGGTATATTTTGTATACCAATAAGTAGAGCTATTGCAAAAGCTGGACCTGCTGCTATTGAAGCCCCTATAGCTAATGATTCAGGTATTGTATCTAAACCAATCCCAATTAGTATATCTGCTCCACCACCTTTTTTGACAGCTATTATATCAGCGATTGTAAATATTATAGATCCGAAAATAAAAAATAAAAGTGTAGAGATTATTCCAATTGATTTTTCTGCTTGAATTACCATTTCAAAAATAGCAGCGGATATTAAAATACCTGCTCCAAATGCAGTCAAAAATAAGAGGGCTGAAGTTGAAAAATGTACATATTTTCCAATTATTGCACCAATGAATGAGGTGCCTCCAGCAAATAAAGTAATGCCAATAACCATAAAAATATCTGAAATCGCAACAGGCATCTTATTCCAATAATTCAAATAAACATCATATTATAAATTTAATTAAAACAATTAGTTAAATTAACAATATTATTTTTTAAACTTATAAATGATATCTTGCTAGTAATATAAATTACAAATACTAAATATAATTTTTTCTAATAGTAATGATTCATAAAGATATACTCAGTTATGACATCAGCTAATATCTATAATAGTCTTTAGATTTTATTATTTAGAAACTTAATTTTAAATTTAGAAAATTCAAGATAAAAAACGGCGCGGCGCTGTTAACTTAAGATGAATTCTCCTCTACTCACAAGAAATGGTATTTTATTTCTAATAGATGTATTATACAAATAGATGAACATTTTTAGCCAATTGTATACATGTGTTAGATCACAATTTTGTTTATTATTACATGGATAGTAATGATCAAAAGATTCTGTTCTGTCTTTGAAATACTGCATTATCCTCTCCATCATGTTCTTCTCAAAAGAAGAATGCAGTCTATGTTTTAAATGCAAAAAGTTGCATGCTTGATGATACCATGTTCCACCATCTGTATAAACCGTATGTCTACCATACTTGGATACAAGAGATCTAATGAAATTCTCTGCTACAAACATATTTCTTTCATTTGAAATATGCATTCCTAGTACAGTTCTATGAACTGGTTCAGTTGCAATCCATACCCAAAAATGTTGATTTCCAATCTGAATAACAGTTTCATCTATTATAAAAGCAGATATTCTTTTCCTCTTATAGATATGGTATGTACTAAATCTTTGAATCCAATTCCAGACAGACACGTAACTCCAACTTTTGTCTCTAAAGACAACTAATGCCTTGGAAGTATTTCGTAGACTGAGACCAAGAAAGTACAAATACAAAGAGTACATAACCACAATCGTGGATGTTCTATTTCTTTCAAATAATCTAATGACCAATAGATTAATAATAGAGCATTCACAGCTAAATCTATTTCCTTAAATTAACAGGACCTAATTATTTAATCAATTATATTAATATTCAAATAACTAACTTAAGTTACTTATGGTGGTATTATTATTTTTTTAATATTGTAT
>DATFBJ010000416.1:0-3058 GCA_035253885.1 Nitrososphaeraceae archaeon | reverse complement strand
GAAAGCCATAGTCTTCCTCTTCTATTTGTAAAGGCCTAGTGCCATAGAAGCGATAGAAGGCCATGACTATGTAGGAGGTATATCTAAATTTTTTATTAAAAAAATAGTTTATTTATTATTTAACTCACTCAAGGTTTTAATTGCTTCGTTAGTGTGTTCAATTGCAGATTGAAAGTTATCTTCACTTACCATTTTAATTGCTGCTTCAACTCTTTTTTCTGCATTTACAATATCGGGATTATCTTTCATCTTTTCTTCAATTATCTCTTCGGCATCAAATAATGTCTTCTTTGCATTTTTATCTTGATTTTCTAATGTTGTTATTGATTGATTCAACAAATTCAATTCTTGTGTAAAGCCATCTTGTTGAGCATATGCATTATTGTTATTACTATTGTTGGAATTTGTCATAGTAAAAATTGACAAACTTATTACGATTGATACTACTGCTACTACAAATATTTTTGGACTTGTTTTCATAATTGTAATAGGTATATAGATACAAATTATATAAAAAGAATAATATAACTTAATTATAGGTCAACTATGTTATATCACTACTTTTATTTTATTAAAATAATTTTATAGTATGAATCGACAACAACATATTCTTATTTACATTCTTGCAGCAATAACTTTATCTACTTCAATAATTTATTTTATTTTAGCATCTAATGAGTATAGTCATTTAATCGAATTTGCTGCAGAAGGTTTAGAAGGAGAAATACCCGAACTTCAAATTGAAATTGCATTATTCGCTGGATCTGGTATAATTTATTTGGGTTTATTGGGATGGCTTTTAGTTAAGAAATTAAAAAGCATTTTACCTTATTCATTATTGATAATTACTTCTACGATATTGATAATTACCTATATTGCATCTAGAACTGTAGGAGTTCCTATTATCGGTGTGGAATTCTACATTGGCAAATATGATATGCTTACAAAAGTATTACAAGGAATTATAATTGCAATATCGGGATATATAATATATCGAATAATAGCCTTTAATAAGTCCAGACCACAAGAGGAGCCTCTAAAAAGAAAAACATAAACTAATTGTTTTATTCTCTTCAATAACAATAAAAAAAATTTAATTTTTTGCTACTTTATTTCTACTTATAAAATACCTTATTTACCTTGAAAAATTAACTATACTAGTTGACAACAAAAGCAAAGAGATTTTCTTCAGAATATACTATGCTAACAATATTAGAATATCTTTGCTTGTATTCAACAAAAACACCTATAAGTAAATATCATATAATGACAAAAATCACTGCAATCAAACAACAACGTCCAGATAGAATTTCCTTGATTTTAAATAGACTAGAAGAAAATGGCTACATTAAATCAACAACAATAGATATATCATCATCATCTACCAATCCACCTACAAAATTATATCTTGTAACAGAAAAAGGATTTGATGCTTATTTAAAATGGATTAAAGAGTTTTTGTCTTTTGTTAGAAGTATGAATAACGAAGATGATATAAATGGATAAATGGGTAAATAGATAGATTAAGCATTACTAAGAGCATTCAAACTCAAATCTGGATTATCAGGCTTTTCTATTAAGATTAAATTTTCTCTTATGTTTTTATCTTTGATTTTATTTATTAGTTGATAACTTTCTTGTTCTATACTTTCTCCTATTAGGAGGGCTAATCCTATTATATTACCTTTCTTCATTCTATACTTTTGCAAGGATTCTATAAAGGTTTGAGTAGTATTTTTATCAATAGTCTTCTCTGCTATTTTAACTAAAATACTACCATAGTCTTGAATAGTATTTTTCAGAGAATTAGAATCTATGGCAGGATTGATTGTTGATTTATCAATTAGAATATCAAATGTGATACTATTAGTATCATCAATACTAATATTATAAAAGTCACTATGATTGGTTAACTTTGAAAGATATTGATGTAAAGGTATATCTATTTCTTCAATAGTTTCTGATAATGCATTTAGAATTTCTTCTTTACTCTTATTATTGATACTTAATAGAATTCCAGTTCTAATTGCATTATTTTCAAATAGATTTGACCATTTATCTAATATTTTTTGGGATCTTATTACTGGACGTGATACAAATAAAAGAAATATAATAAGAAGTATTGATACAGAAATTATCATTGCATCTATTGTCTCATCAGATAAAATTCTAACAAATCCTAAATCCATAACTAAATCAAAAGTTGTCATAGCTGCAATAACAATTAGAATTATTACAATAAATGGAATTTTTTTAGTAAATGATTTAATTAATTGTGATGCCTCTGAACTATATTGTGTAAGTAAAATTCGAGAATCATAATTTATATTATTATTAATACTATTTTCTTTAGTTTCATCATTTGTCATTGTAGGTTAATATTCGTTACCAAAATATATAAATAATAATATAACTATTTTCCTGTTTTTCAAAAGAAGATACTAGCAAATCTCTTTTATAACTAAATAATTTCTTGTTTATAAACAACTACAGATTTTATAGTGTCAGATTAAGATTTGCTTTTCATTAATTTTTAAAAAAATAAAAGTTAAACTAAAATATTGTTATTTTTGTTGTATTGAGATTTGTGCAGTTATTGTTGGATCAGTAATTGTATAGAAAGTATAATTTCCTGGTGATAAATTAGTTGCTACATACTCTATGAATCCTTTTGGTTGAATTTGCCCAGAATCAAAAAGTTTTCCTGCCGTTGGGTCTTCAGGACTTGCACCATTAGTAAAAGAGTGAGCAACTGTATCATTATTCAATATCAATATTTCTTCATCTTGTTTGATTGTTGTAACTTGAGGATTAAATATTGTATTATCATCTTTATCTTTAGTTATAGTAATTACGGCTGCTATAGGAGTAGAATCAATGTCAGAATGAGGAGGCTGTGTTTGAGCACTGATTGATTGAAATGTCAATGCAGAACTATAATTGTGGTCGCTATAATCAAAGATACAATTTTTTGATAATTATTCATTTCATTTAGATTAAGATATTTCTAAATAGTTTACCTTTTCTCTTCTTATTTTCTTTTTTCTGTTTAAATTTA
>DATFBJ010000415.1:0-6499 GCA_035253885.1 Nitrososphaeraceae archaeon | reverse complement strand
GCAAACAAATACAAAAAAAAAAATTTGGGAGAAAGTGTGCTAGAATGCCAGCATTAAATATTGTTTCAAATCTATTTAATACACTCTATAACAATGAAGTTAGAAGGAAAAAGGAATGTTTGGTGCTTCCTACATCAAAATTTGCCAGTGAAATTCTTAGAGTTATGCAAAAATATAGATACATTGGAGAATTCGAACAAATTGATGACAATAGAATGGGGAAATTTAGAATTCAATTATTATCTAAAATAAACAAATGTGGAATTATTACTCCTAGATATAGTGTTAAAAAAGATCAATATTTAAATTGGGAAAGACAATTCTTACCCGCTTATAATCTTGGAATATTATTAGTATCAACAAGTAAAGGGATAATGTCACATCATGAAGCTCAAAGTAATGGATTAGGAGGTGTTCTTATAGGTTATGTCTACTAATAAAGAAAATAACCAATTTGGTGAAGTTACAATTCCAGAAAATGTAAAAATTACTAGAGATGAAAACATTATAGTTGTTGAAGGTAAGAATGGTAAAATAAAAAAGAATTTTACAAAAATTCCTGTCAATCTTGTTTTTGAGAAGGACAAGATAATGATACATCCACCTGGTCGCCGCCGTAAAGATTTGGCTTTAATAAATACTGTAAAAAGTATTCTTTCTAGTATGATAAAAGGAGTAGAAATAGGATTTACTTATAAACTTAAGATAATATTTTCTCATTTTCCAATATCTGTTAAAGTCAAAGATAAAAAAGTAATTGTTGAGAATTATTTTGGAGAAAGATCTTCTAGAATATCAAAGATTGTTGGTGATACCCAAGTGATGATAAATGGAGAAGATGTTATTGTAAAAGGGCCTAGTTTAGAAGATGTGTCTCAAACTGCTACAAATATAGAATCATCTACAAAAATAAAAAACAAAGATCAAAGGGTCTTTTTAGATGGTATTTATTTATATGCAAAAGAAGATGGATTATGAGAATAGGAAACACTAATTGTTGTTAGAATTCGTCTTATTCTTTGATTTTTAGTTATATGAAATATTTTAAACTTTCAATGGCTTTTTAAAATCTATATTTATTTTTTCAAAATTTTTATTTTTACAATAATAACATAATAAATTTGAAATTCATATGATAAGAGAATATAAGAAAACGTTTTTATTGTGATTAAAAAAATGATAGTTGAATGCCGCTGTAGCTCAGCATGGTAGAGCAAATCTAATGTGAGTACCACTTTAGAGCTTAGCTGGCTGTTAACCAGTGGGTCATCAGTTCGAGTCTGATCAGCGGCGTTTAATATTGGACTATAATATGTATAATTTGTTGTAAATATTGTATAATTTTGAAATGTTATAAAAAATTATTTGATTTTAGTGATTGATGATTCTTTATATAAAAAATCCTACATTTTTAATTCGGTAATCTTTTATAAGCTGCACCTTGATTTCATTTTAATGAAAGCTGTTATACTTGCCGGTGGTTTAGGTAAAAGATTAAAACCTTTAACAAATGACAGACCTAAACCCATGATAGAAGTATTAAATGTGCCTATATTAGAATGGCAAATTAAATGGTTTAAAAAGCATAATATTAGAGAAATAATTATTTGTGTTGGATATCTTAAAGAAAATATAATAGATTATCTTGGTAGTGGTACTAAATTTGGTATTAATTTAGGGTATGTAGTAGAAGATAATCCCCTTGGAACTGGTGGAGCATTAAAAAATACTTCGAGTCTCTTGAATTCCTCAACTGAAAATGGATTCTTTATGACAAATGGAGATATTTTAACTAATATAGATCCTCATAAGTTATCAAACAAGAATATATCTAGTATTGCACTTGTACCATTAAGGAGTCCATATGGGATAGTTAATATAGATAATGATTCTAATGTAATAGGTTTTGATGAAAAACCTGAAATTCCTGACAAATGGATAAATGCAGGTGTTTATTATTTTACAAAGGAAGTATTTGAATATTTACCAGAGAATGGAAACATAGAAGTAACTGCATTACCTGCTATGGCTAAAGATGGAAAATTAAAAGGCATAAGATTCCAAGATAATTTTTGGAGATCCATAGATTCCCATAAAGATATAGATGAAGCTGCCAAGGAACTTCAATCATCTAATTTAGTATGAAAAAAATTGATAAAATAGGATATAATATTGGAACTTTATTATCAATTGATTCTATTTTAAAATTTGCAAAAAAAATTGAGGAAAAAGAAAATACAGATTCATTATGGGTCCCTGAATCTTGGGGAAGAGAAGCATTTGTATCTTTAGGTGCCTTATCTCAAGTAACAAAAAGAGTTAGACTTGGTACAGCAATAATAAATATATATTCACGAACTCCTGCAACAGTGGCAATGGGAGTATCTACATTAGATATAATATCTAATCAAAGAACAGTTTTGGGTTTAGGTGTAAGCACGCCTGCTTTAGTAGAAAATTGGCATGGAATCAAATTTAATAATCCAATTGAAAAACTATCTGAATATATTCAATGTATAAAATTGATTATGCAAGGATCAAAGGTAAATTTTAAAGGAAAATATTATAAAATAAATAATTTTAAAATACTATTCAAACCCCCTAGAGAAAATCTACCTATTTATACTGCAGCAATTAATAAAAAAATGATAGATCTTTCATGTGAATTTGCTAATGGTATTTTGCTTTATTTGAGACCAAAACATGAATTACCAACAATTGTTGAATATATAAAAAATAAATTGATTTTAAAAAATAGTAATAACAGAAATGAAGAAAAAAGATTTGAAATCTGCTGTGCATTTATTACTGCAATCTCCGATAAGAATCCAGAGAAAGCTAGGTTAAGGGCAGCAAAGACTCTTGCTTTTTATATTGCTGTAGGAAAGTATTATAATACTTTTTTACGGTATAATGGATTTCATACAGAAGTCCAAAATATTGCCGAAGAATATCAGAAAAATGGAATTTCAAATATTCATACTTTTGTTTCTGATAGGATGCTTAATTCATTGACAATATCTGGAAGCAGAGAAGATTGTATGAGATCTTTAAGCGAATTTACTGAAAGTGGTATTTCTCTACCGATAATACAAATAAATCCTGTTGGATCTGATCCAGAAAATTCAATTATGGAATTAATCTCAACATTTTAAGTGAGAAAAGTTGCTATAATTGGAGGGATTACGAGTGAATTCAGAAAAGGAACAGAGATTCCTGTCAATCAGATTGCATTAGAATCGGCAGTAAATTTATTAAAAGAAACAGGTTTTCCAAGAAACCTTATAGATGCAGTAATAATTTCATCCTGTTCTTCAGATCAATATTTATCAAGCATAATAGCAGAGATGCTAGGGATCAAGCCAAAGATCTCCCATAGGCTCGATAACTTGTGTAATTCCGGTACTAATGCAATAATTTCTGGATTTTCGTATATCTCATCTGGAATCTGTGATTCTGCCCTGATTATTGGTGTTGAAAAGCCAAATACATCAGGGAAAGTTTTATCAAGTGATCTCTCTCGTGGACAATTTACCTTACCGATTTATTGGGGTGCTATTTTTAAGAAAATCCATATGAAAAAGTATGGAACTACAGAAGAGCAAATTTGTACGGTTCCTGTAAATAATTATTTGAAGGCAAATAAGAATAGAACTGCATATAATAAAAATAAAACCATAAATTTAGAACAGGTATTAAACTCAAAAATTCTCATAGAACCTCTAAAGCTATTAGAGTGTTGTTATATTTGTGAAGGAAGTTCTTGTATTTTACTTGTTGCAGAAGAAAAAATTCCATTTTTTAAATCTAAAATCATACATAACAAAAAAAATAGAGATGAACTAATTCCAATTCTTATCAAAGGAATTGGGCAACAAACTAATTCAGCAAGTCTATCTAATTCACTTGGTGATATCTTTGAACATGGACCAGCTAAAATTGCAGCACGCCAAGCATATAAAATGGCCAAAATATCCTCTAAAGATATTGATATAGCAGAGATCCACGATGCATTTTCTATCTTAGAAATAATGGGATATGAAGATCTTGAATTTATTAAAAAAGGAGAAGGAGGAAAATTTGTTAATCAAAATAGTATAGCAGTTAATACAAGGGGTGGAATAATAGGATGTGGTCATCCAATAGGAGTTACTGGAATTGCACAAACAGTAGAAATCTTTGAACAATTAAGAGGAAGAAGCAGTCATAAACTACAACAATTAAAAAAATCTTCTATTTATAATAAAGGAATAGTACATAATTTAGCAGCAGCCGGAACCTCAGCATCTGTTCTTATTTTAGAAAAATAAATAACCTATATTAATTATTAATATCATAAAACGTAGATACATACACAAAATAAAGAATATATGGAAAATATGAAGAATATTTATCAAAATTTTATTGAAAATATTAAAAGAGGGAATTTTGTTCTTCCTTATTGCAGGAGATGTAAAAAAAATATTTGGCCGCCATCTGATAATTGTAGATTATGTTTAGGGACGCTTTCTTTAAAAGATTGTAATAATAAAAATGGAAAGATATTGGAAATATTTGTGTCTAAAATAAAAAATAATGATAATACACTAATGGTATTAGTAGAGATTAATGAAGTAATACTACTTGGATCTCTTTCACTTGATACAAAGAAACAAGAGAAATCCAGTCTAATAGGCAATTTGATAAGGATAAAAAAATGTGGATTTATTGATGATAAAATCTTTTATGAATTTGAGATTTTAAATAAGTTTAATTAATATATCTATTTGGATATTTTCTTTTTATTGAGTTACGATCGTTTTGTAGATGAAAGACTGTTGACTAGTAGAGATGCCTTAAACAAATACCAAATGAAAATTAAATTACTGGACATTGATGAGAGTGCACGTGATTATTCTCAAAGATTTGGCAATAGGATCTTAGTGAGAAAAATAATATTAATGACAAAACACAATGATACCCAGGAAATTGAAGAAATAGAACTTGACGTTGAAGAATTAGAAAAACAAATCAGGAAAGAACGACATTATTCATCAACAAATAGATGGATTGCTCAAAATGAAATAAAAAACGGGTATATAGTTGCAACAAGACACTTAGACCTATTAGCTGACGCAATAGCATTAGATGTAATAGTTTTTGATTAAAGTAAATAGATTCAAGATATAAAAGTTAACTAATTTTTAGGGCTAAAGAAATAAAACAAAAAAATGATATGTGCATTTATCTATTATTTTTATCTATTAATACAAAACTTATTACTAAAATAAATAATAAATAACTCAGGTAGCAACTAATTTTTTCTTATCTATAACAATTTTGGCTATTCCCAATCCAATTAATATTCCTCCAAATAACATTGTTGAACCTATTGTTCGCATTGCACTCTGTTCTATCTTGAACTGATTCATAGACATCACCATAATCATCCCTAAAATAATCAATCCACCGTTGATAAACAGTAATATGGGTATTGTTTTACTTGGTTCTTTTCGCCCAACTGCAAATCCTATTACAGATAAAGCTACTGCTCCACCTCCAAAGATCCCACCCCTAACAGATTCATTCAAGGGTAAAAAACCTCTCTCGCCATCTATTTGAGATTGCGATGCAACCATTACATCTACACCATAAATTATTAGTAATCCTAGGGAAATTAATAAAAGAATAATAGCAATCTTTTCCATAATTTTTTTACATTAAGATAATTAATAAACCTATCAATATAGGATAATAGCATGAGTATGAAAAATGATTTATATTCAATTTTAAATGATTTCGGAAAAGGGGCACTTCAAATTGAATTTCAAAGTAATATAAATTCTTCAGTTCCTAAAATAAAAGAAATAATTTCTAAAACAATAGAATTAAGGTACAAAAACAAAGATAAAAAGATGCTTGATAATGCTAATTCTAATTATTCTGAAAAGCCACTATCTCTATTATGTGAAGCGTTTTTACATTTTCTATTGACAGCAACTTCCCTTCCATCCCAAAGAAAGGTAATGTTAAAAGATGTAGAAATTGATTTGGTTATCCCCAATCTCAAAAACCTGATCAAAGATCCAAAAAAAAGTTTAATAATAAAATTTGATAAGAATGCATCAACCATTAACTATATTGATAGATTAGATCATTCTAATATTCCAATTGATAGAGAAAATATTTGGATAGTTTCACCTACACCCCTTGATATTAATTCCAGAAGTAGAAACTATGTTCTCTACAAAAATAAAAAAGATGAAGAATCACATACTCTTTTCACCGGTAATAAACAAAATTCCACTTCAAACATCTTTCCTTTTTTCAATATAATAGTACACATTGATAAATTTTTAAAAGATATAAACTATACAGGTTTCAAGTTTGTAACCTAAAAAGAGAAAATTAAAATATTATTACTTTCCTTGATTTTGGATTTTGATTTTCAATCAATATAACTACTTCTTTTATTAGGATAAAAAAAGAAAAAAATAATTACAAAATAACCATATTTTTA
>DATFBJ010000414.1:0-4719 GCA_035253885.1 Nitrososphaeraceae archaeon | reverse complement strand
TGAATTGCCAAAAATATTCCCGATATCTGAACCACAAATTCCACATGCACCTAGATCGATTAAAATTTCTTTATCCTGTAAAGGTGGTTCTTCCATATCAATCAATGAGAAGGTTTTATCAGAAAATAACTTTAAGACTTTCATATATTATTGCTATATTTTAGCAGTCTATAATAAAATTCAATATTCTCATAAAAATTTTTAAAAATGTTTCATGTCAAAAACTTTATTTTTTTGAATATTTTTTACAATTTAAAACAAAATTCATTGGTAATTTGCTATTGGAAAAGTGAAGATGAGTATAAGAAGCAATAGTATTATAAACGATAATGCCATCTTTTTTTTCACTTATTCCTATACCTTTATCTAAATAGTAGGAATATTTTGTATCGTGATGGATATTTTCTATTTTTGAATAATGAAATTCATGGCCTCTGATTTTCCTTACTTTTCCAAATAAGAATGATTCATTTAATATTTCTCCTTGTGTATAGTTAAGTGTTAATTCATTTGTCATTTTTGTAGCAGCATCAATCAAACCAATCATTTTATAGGTCTTGTGTGAATTTCCTTCAACTTCAACATTTTTGTTGTTTTTTTTATTTCTGTGCATTCCTTCTTTTATTGATTTGGTAAGATACATTAAACCACCACATT
This sequence comes from Nitrososphaeraceae archaeon, assembly GCA_035253885.1. Classification (GTDB taxonomy): domain Archaea; phylum Thermoproteota; class Nitrososphaeria; order Nitrososphaerales; family Nitrososphaeraceae; genus TH1177. Next base: position 4,062 of record DATFBJ010000414.1, on the reverse strand, counting down.
CAGCTAAAAGGGGAATCTCATTTTCAGCCATTTTTTTGATAGATTTCATCATTGATTCATTTTTACTTAACTCTTTTGACAAAATTTCTGGGAATCCTCCTCCTAATAAAATTCCATTAATCCCTTGTGGTAAAGAAGTATCATTTAATGGGCTAAAGAAAACAAGCTCGGCACCTTTTTTTTGTAAAATATCTAAATTTTCTTGATAATAAAAATTAAAAGAATTATCCAAAGCAATTGCAATTTTGAGATTTTTTTTTTGTTTTTTATTAGTTTTATTTATTTTCTTTAAAGTTTTTTCATGCTTGAAAGGCATAATTAAATTAGTTAATTTATCAGAATCTAAAAAATCAGATATTGTTCTTATTGAATTTTGTATCTTCTTTTTGCTTTTATTGTCTAATTCTGCTGTAGGAATTAATCCTAAATGTCTTTCTGAAAAAAAAAATTCTTGTTTTTTATATATAACACCTATTATTGGAATCTTTATGTTATTATCAAAAGCATCTTTGATAAAATTAAAATGCTTATTACTGGCTATTTTATTAAGAATAATTCCTTTTATTTTTAATTTTTTATCAAAATTAATAAATCCATAAGCAACAGCAGCTATTGATCTTGCAGCTTTACTTGCATCTATGACCAAGATTATAGGAGAATCTAATATTTTCGCTATTTGAGCAGTACTTGCAAAATCATTTCTTCCTTCAGCACCATCAAATAATCCCATTACTCCTTCAATTACTGCTATGTCTTTTCCTCTTGTATATTTTTCAAAAGTATTAATTACTCCTTTTTCTCCCATCATCCATGAATCTAAATTATAACAAGGATTGTTAGTAACAAAAGTATGATAGGCAGGATCTATAAAATCGGGCCCTACTTTAAATGATTGTATTTTAAAACCAAGATCTTTAAATTTTTGAAGGATTCCTAATGTAACAGAAGTTTTACCTACTCCGCTTGAAGTCCCAGCTATTATAATTCGAGGAATTGACATTGTAATTATAAGAATAACTCTATCTGATAATTATCTTTTTATTAATCTATTTTACTCAATTTTTTATAAAAATTCTTCTTAAGTTACTAAAATATGATAACCATATAATAACTATTAAAAAGTCATTGGATCAAGTCGCAATTCCTATCTTATTTCTCTTAATTTAAGATTATATGCTAAACCAAATCTATGTGATTCATCTCTTAAGGATTGAAGTAAATGTAATGCAATATTTTTTTTTGAAATTTGTAGAGGTTTATACAAACCAATTGTATATATTTCTTCATTTTCTTTTGCTAAAGAAATAATAGGTATATGTAGACCAACCTTTTTTAAAGCAATTTCTGCAGAGCGTAGTTGACCTTTCCCTCCATCAATAACTATAAGATTTGGCAGGCAGTTTTTTAATTTATTATTATTAGTAGGATTAATTGTATTGTTTAGTAACGTTGCTTCATTTTCTGGAAAGGTATTAGTAGAATATTTTCTGAATACAATTTCTTTGATCATTGAATAGTCATCCTGTTTTGATTTTAAAGTTCTTATTTTAAATCTTTTATATCCATTTTTATATGGGTATCCATTAACAAACCTGACACATGCTCCTACTGCAAATGTTATACCAAAATTTGAGATATCAAAACAATCAATTATGACTGGAAATTCTTTTAAATTTAATATATTTTTTAATTCTATAACTGAAGGATTATATTCTCTTTCTATCTGATTTGATAAATTTCTAAGGATTAAATCCATTAGATCTTTTTTCTCATTTTTAGTTGAGGTGGAAACATTGGTAATTTTTACATTATGATTACATAATTTGGTTAAAGCTAATTCTAAATTTGTTTTAGACGGTGGATCTTCGTTTACATATATTTCCTCAGGAATTTGTTTTAATGTACTATAATATTGAAATAAAAAAGTAGAAAAATTATTATCTCCTATACGTTCATATTCATATTTCCGTCGATCACTTATTACTCCCTTTAACCTTTTAAAAATAAGGATATGATCTTTTCCTGTTAAAGCATCTGTTTTAATACCTATATATTCCTCATTAGTTTTATATTTTGAATCTATTTTTTGTTTAATTAATAAATTTTCTATAGCTTTTATTGTATCTCGAATTTCTTTTGCCCTTTCATAATTTTGTTGTTTTGATTCGACATCCATTTCTATTTTTAAATTCGAAATTAAGTTTTCCAAACTATTTCTTTCACTAAGGATCTCTTTTAATTTATTAACATTTTCATAATATTCTCGTTCACTGATCTTTCCTATACATGGCGCATCACAATTGTTAATAAAGTACTCTAAACAAGGTCTTTTTGGTAATCTATCGCATATTCTTATTTTGAATATTTTTCTAATAATACCTACAGAAAGGAATCTTGAACTTCCATATACAAAGGGACCATAAATTTCTCCTTTGGGACCTTGAAAATCTCCATTCCTATTTCTTCTTGCAACAACTAATCTGGGAAATCTTTCATCTGTAATTTTTAAATATGTATATCTTTGTTGATCTTTTAATTCAATATTGAAAATTGGTCTATATCTTTTAATTAAATTAGATTCTAATAGAAAAGCCTCGATCTCGTTATCTGTAAGAACAAATTCGATCTCATATATTTTATTTATCATTCTTCGTGTTTTTTCAAAATTTATGGCTGTATTATTATTAGAGGTATTTTTATGATTTAGAGTGTAATAACTTTTAATTCGATTTTTTAAATTTTTTGCTTTTCCTATATAAATAATTTTTCCTGTTTTGTCTTTCATTAAATATACTCCAGAATTAGCTGGAATTTGTCTTTCATTTTTGTAAATGTTAAAAAGAGACATTGTGACCCTTTTATCTATTGATTTCAATTGGTTTAGACCTTAAAATTTTTTTCTTTAAATATTTTGCTGTATAGCTTATATCATCATAATTTATTATTTTTTCTGGATGTCCTTGTATTACTAAATGTCCTCCATTAATTCCTCCTTCTGGTCCTAAATCTATTATCCAATCTGCACTGGCAATAACATCTAAATTATGTTCTATCACCACAACTGTATTTCCTAAATTTGTCAATCTTTTTAAAATTTTAAGTAATTTTTTAACATCATCAAAATGAAGTCCGGTGGTGGGCTCATCCAAAATATAAATTGTTTTTCCTGTATCTTTCCTTGAGAGTTCTGAAGCAAGTTTTATTCTTTGTGCTTCTCCACCTGAAAAAGTTGTAGCAGATTGACCCAGTTTAATATAACTTAAACCCACATCATATAATGTCCTTAATTTCTTATAGATACTAGGTATATTTTTAAAAAATTCCATGGCCTCTTCAACAGTGAAATTTAATATATCGTCTATAGTTTTATTTTTGTATTTGACTAACAACGTTTCGGAATTATATCGTTTTCCCATACACTCATTACATTTTACATATACATCAGGTAAAAACTGCATCTCAATTTTCTTTACTCCACATCCCTCGCAGGATTCACATCTTCCACTTTTAACATTAAAAGAAAATCTTCCAGGATTATAACCCATTTCTTTGGCTGTAATGGTCTTAGAATAAAGTTCTCTTATTGGTGTAAAAGCGTTAACATATGTTGCTGCATTTGATCGTGGCGTTCTACCAATTGGAGATTGATCAATTCCAATTACTTTATCAATGTTTTCTATACCCTTTATAGACTCATATTTACCAGGAATTTCATTTGATCCAAAATAATTAGCTAATCCTTTAAAGAGTATTTCATTAATGAGAGTAGACTTTCCAGAACCTGAAACTCCCGTAACTACAGTCATACATCCAATTGGGATATCAACATTTATTGATTTGAGATTATTCTCTTTTGCTCCATATATAGTAATTATTTTCTTACTTTCATTTTTTTCCGAAATCAGAGCAGCAATTTTTTCTCCTTTTAAATATTTTCCTGTTAGTGATTTATCATTTTCAATAATTTCTTTTAAAGTTCCTTGTGCAACTATTCTTCCACCATGAATGCCAGCCCCTGGACCAATATCAATTATCCAATCCGAATTTCTTATTACATCTTCA
>DATFBJ010000413.1:0-4896 GCA_035253885.1 Nitrososphaeraceae archaeon | reverse complement strand
AAAATTATTAGTTTAACATGTTCTAATTATAAACTTTCTATAATTCCAAAAAATGAACATATTATACCTTATCTACCAAAAAATAGTAATTATAGAAATATTTTAATGGTTAAACCTACCAAAACAGCATCTGGTGTTGCGGTAATTGCAGTTATGCCAAAACCTTATCCTTGTCCACATGGTAAATGTATCTATTGCCCAGGAGGTATTGAATATAATACTCCTATGAGCTATGTTGGTACTGAGCCTGCAACTAAAATAGCACAGTCCTTTGAATATGATGCTTATCATCAAGTTAAATCAAAACTTGGTCAACTATATCAAAGAGGTCATAATGTTAGTAAAATTGAACTAGTAATTGTAGGTGGGACATTTCCATTCATGCCTGAAATTTATCAAAGAGAATTTGCTAAGAAGTGTTTTGATGCTTTAAATAATGATATATCTTCCACCTTGGAAGAATCTATTATTAAAAATGAATATGCTAAAATTCGATGTGTAGGATTTACAGTAGAAACAAAGCCCGATTATTGTAAAGAAAAACATGTAGATTTAATGTTACAATTAGGAGTAACTAGAATAGAAATAGGTGTCCAAACTTTAGAGGAAAATATTTATAAATTAATAAACAGAGGACACAACTTAACAGATGTTAAAAATTCTTTTCAAATTGCAAGAGATTGCGGATATAAAATTGTAGCACATATGATGCCTGGTCTGCCTGGATCAACAACAGAGAGTGATATTAATGGCTTTAAAATGCTTTTAGAAGATGATTCCTTTAAACCTGATATGCTTAAGATTTACCCAACTTTGGTACTTAAAAATACTGGAATATATAAGATGTATATGAATGGAAAATATAACGCTTACACAGAAGAACAATTAATAAATATTCTTGTTGAAGTAAAGAAGATAATACCACCATGGGTTAGAATCATGCGAATCCAAAGAGAAATTGAACCTGCAGATATTATAGCAGGTTCCAAAAAAGGAAATATACGTCAAATAGCAATGAAAAAATTAAAAGAATTAGGAATAAAATGTAAATGCATAAGATGTCGAGAGGCAGGACTTCAAAAACTCAAAAACTTTAACCAACAAGAAATAGTATTAAATAGAATTGATTACTTTGCATCTAGAGGAAAAGAAGTTTTCTTGTCTATGGAAAGTAAAGATAAAAGTTTATTATTTGGTTTTTTAAGATTAAGAAATATTCCATTTTCTCATAGAACGGAATTAAATAATATTTATAATCATAAAAGAAATTCGGCTATTATAAGAGAATTACATGTATTTGGGCAAGTGGTAGATGTTGGACAAAAAAATAATTCACTATCATTTCAGCATAATGGTCTAGGATTACATTTAATAGAAGAAGCTGAAAAAATTTCCAAAGAAGAGTTTCAGGTAGATAAACTATCTGTCATTAGTGCAATTGGGACTCGCGCTTATTATAAAAAGCTAGGGTATATTCAAAATGGTCCTTATGTTACAAAGCAACTAAAATAATAATAAATATACTATAATGAAAAACGAAGTCTAAGAATTTACTTACAAAATTTGAATATTTAATGAAAAAGGATTATTGAAAAAGATTTATTTGTAAAATAAAAGGTTCTGCCAATAGAAAAAATTAAAACTAGCAGACTAATGGATATTAGATTCTAAATTATTGGGATTTTGTATGTATATTTACTTTAAAAAAATTCCTTTTTGATTTACCAATGAATTCCTCAGAATCACTTTCTATATTTGAGCAAAAGCTAATACTAAATAAAAATTATCTAATTGATTAATATCTTAATAAATCTAATGTAAAAAAGAGGAATTATTTTTCAATTCACTTTAAATAGTATTAATACAATTTTAATTTATGAATATTGATTAGCTTTTATATTTTAGATAGTCTTTCATAGATGAAGTATATTTTACATTTTCAAAAAAGTTATGACTTTTTTAAATAAAAATATATTTAAACTTGTATAATTAGAAAAGAAACGTTAATTATTGTATATGTAAAAAGCATATAATGACTTTAACTGATAGGATCTGTAAGTAATAATGATAGAAAATATTATTGGAAAAGGAACCTGGATAGATAAAGTAGCAAATAACATTATTTTAAGAGAAAAAAAATTAAATCGCAATCTTGACATGATTAGAGTAGAAAGTGGATTAGGAGCTTCGGGAATACCTCATATAGGCAGTATGGGAGATGCAGTTCGTGCCTATGGGATAGGATTATCTCTTAAATATCAGGGATATAATTCTGAGTTAATTGCTTATTCTGATGATATGGATGGTTTAAGAAAGATTCCATCAGGATTCCCTTCATGGTTACAAGATCATATAGCAAAACCTGTCTCTAATATTCCTGATCCCTTTGGTCATTGTCATAGTTCATATGGGTCTCATATGAGTAGTTTACTTCTTGATGGATTAGATAAAACTGATATTAAATATATTTTTAAGAGTGCTAGAGAAGTCTATAAAAGTGGCATACTGATTGATGCAATTGATCAAATTCTTACAAAGAGTGAATATTTGGGACATAAAATTTCTGAATTTGTTGGTCAAGATAAGTTCCTAAATGTATTACCTTATTTTCCAATATGTAAAGAGTGTGGAAAACTCTATGTAGCACATGCAAAAGAATATTTGACTGCTGAAAAAAAAGTATTATATGAATGTTCTGGAAGTAAAATAGGACATAGAGAAATTAAAGGATGTGGTTACAAGGGAGAAGCACATATTGGGAAAGATGAAGGAAAATTAGCCTGGAAGGTTGAATTTGCAGCACGATGGAAAATACTAGACATCCGCTTTGAAGCCTATGGAAAAGATATTATGGACTCTGTAAAAATTAATGATTGGGTATGTGAAGAAATATTAAAATTTCCTCATCCTTTGCATATAAAATATGAAATGTTTTTAGATAAGGGAGGAAAAAAAATAAGTAAATCTGCTGGAAATGTACTAACTCCTCAAATGTGGATGAAATATGGTACACCTCAATCTATTCTTTTATTACTTTTCAAAAGAATAACTGGAACACGACATATAGGAATAGATGATATTCCTTCATTGATGGATGAATATGATCTATATGAAGATATATATTTTGGTAAAATCAAAGAGAGCAATCAATCAAAATTGGTCAAATTGCGAGGAATATATGAATATATTAATCATCTCAATCCACCAACTAAGAGTTATTATCATATTCCATATAGATTAATTGTCCAACAAACCTCTCTTTTTGAAGGAAAAGAACGTATAGACAAGGTATTTGAAAGACTTAAAAAATATGGTCTTGTTCAGGAAAAAACGAGAGATATGCTAAAGAAAATCGAACTTGCTTCTAACTGGACAGATGATATTTTGGTAAATGAAGATAAATATGATTTAACTTTAGATAAAAAATATAATCAAGCATTAAGTGAATTAGTATCTCATTTAAAGGTATATAAAGAACAAGAATATGATGCTATGTCAAATTATATACAGACATTAATTTATGAAACCTCTAAAAAATATGAAATACAACCAAAAGACTTTTTTAGATTACTTTACAGAATATTAATCAATTCGGATCGAGGACCAAAACTCGGAAATTATCTAGTTGATCTAGGAATTAATAGAGCATGTGAAATAATTGAAAAGTATCTATAATCACTAATTTTGATATTCATTTATTTTTTAATAAATATATAAATATATACAATTTTCACATATTAGTTAGATTAATTAAAATAGATTTAGTAATCTTCACTCTATATATATTACAATCTATATTTCTTATTACCTACCTTCCCAATTACGTTTCCATTACCTTTTGAGTCTACTTCTCCTATTTGATAAACTTTTATTTTGTTTTTTTCTATTATACTAATTGCCTTGTCAACATTGGCCTTTGGTAATATTATACAAAAACCTATTCCCATATTAAAAGTTCTGTACATCTCTTTAATATCTATATTACCATCTTTTTGAATTTGCTTGAATATTCCAAAAGGAGGAAATAAATTAGAAAGATTGTATCTTACTTTATTATTTAAACGTTTTAGTTTTGTAAATGATCCTCCTGTTATATGTGCCAAACCATGTACTGTAACTTTCCTATCTTTTATTAATTCCATTATAGGCTGTACATAAATTTTAGTTGGAATAAGTAATTCTTCTGCAACTGATTGGGATAAAAATTCTGGAATTTCATACATTGGATATTTTGATAATACTTTTCTTGCTAATGTATATCCATTTGAATGCAAACCACTACTTTCTAATCCTAGTATAATATCGCCTATTTTGATATTGTTTCCAAGAATTAAATTCTTATTTTGTATAACTCCTATAGCAGTACCAGCAAGATCAAACATCTCATCATTCTTGCCTGCTAATATTTCAGGTATAACAGCAGTTTCTCCTCCTACAATTGCTGTTTTAGCAAGTTTTGCACCTGCGATTAAACCTTTGACAATTTTTTTTACCAATTCATTATTGACCTTTTTTAAACCAATATAATCTACAAAGGCAAATGGTTCTGCTCCAGTACAAATAATATCGTTAACATTCATAGCTATACAGTCTATGCCTATTGTATCAAAACATTTCATTTGTTGTGCAACAAGAACTTTAGTTCCAACGCCGTCGGTATGTAACGCCAAAACATGATTTCCTATATTTATTAAACCAGAATAATGACCAAATCCAGAAACAATTTTCCCTATTTCCTGAAAAGAATATGATTCAGAAATCATTTTTCCAATATTTTTTTGCGTAGATCGAATTTTTTTAATATTAACGCCTGCTTTGTCATAAGTACTAATCTCTAAAGGAGACAATACATCTTACTAAATCTGCTACTAATAAATTTTTTCAGTTTTATATCCT
>DATFBJ010000412.1:0-2486 GCA_035253885.1 Nitrososphaeraceae archaeon | reverse complement strand
AGTGAGTCTCCAAATGTATTTATAATTATCTAATTCAAAGGTAATTGCTAAATTAGTTATAGGCTAAATTCATAAAAAATGCTGATAATATTTACACATTTATGTACCTATTTATGATGATTGTTCAATTTTATATTTCTTATAGCATTCGAAATATGAAATTTATTATACCAAAATAATGCTCCAGACATTATAATAAAATCTGTTATATAGAAGAGCTCCCAAAACCAAGAAATTTCTGAATTGCCAGTAACAAAATCATTAATATAGCCATCATCTGCTATTGCATTGACTAGTAATGATAATGAGGAAAGAAACCATGGAATGTTCTGTTCATAATCATTTCGCAATGTTACAAGTATTATTAATGAGGGTATGATTAATATAAAGTCTAAAATAGGATACAAAAGAGTCACTATTATAGCTATAAAATTATTATTAATATAGAAATCATAAGAAAGAAGGTTAACTAAATTATAGCTAATAAATAGTACTGTAATAATTGATACTAGAATAACAACTTTGGATTTTATTTTAATATACAAAGAACGTATTACTATAAATAAATGTAAAGCAAGAAATCCATATCCAACAAACCATAAAGCATCTGTAGTAGTTACAAGTCTTTGTTCTTTTATGCCCATTATATAATAATCATATAAAAGTGTAAAATCAGCAGAAAACCAAGATATAAGACCAAGTGTAAGAAACAAATATGATTTACCATGAAGTCCATGAGTTCCATATCTACAAATAGCAATAATACCTAAAATTGAAGCAGTAGCTGCAGTTATATTTAATATCCAAAGAGAAATAGAATGCTTACTGTGTGATTCTGAAAATATTACAATAGTATTTGCAATTATTATAGTTATTATCATTGAGAAAATAAAATATTTTAATGTTAATCTGTGTCTAGTCTTTTCTTCTGAAGCCAAAGGTTATTGATAAAACACTAACAATAGTACTATATATTTATGACCTATTTCTTTCCATAAAATTTTATATATCAAAAAACATAAGGAAGTTTGTTCCACTAACATTATAACTTTATTGATCATCATATTATTAGTTAAACAAACAATGACACTATCTTCCTGCTACAAAAAAGACTTTCATTTTGTAATTGTTGGGACAGTAAAAGGTGAATCTAAAGAAGTTGCCTTGGAAATTCTCAAGACACTTATAAAGAAAAATGAAGAGATAAAAGACATAAGCGAACTTCACATTTTTGGAAAAACTCTCTAGATAAATAAGAAAATTATATAATTTTAATTTAATCGCAACTTCAAAATATATTGTAAAACATTCTGCATATTATATCTAATAAATATATTATAACTTCAATTAACCATAGAAAGGCACAGTCTGGACATATTCATCCTAAAATCTCAGCAAATGTATCTTCGACTATGACATAGAGACTATGATGATTAAATTATCTAAAATTATTAAATAATCAATTATGGATAATAAATTGGTAGTATTACAATCAACCCAAATGTTGTTTATACCTCAATGACTAATCTTATATAGCCTTGTTATACCTTTCTACTTTAGAATATGACTTTTTAGTTATGAATTTTAACGTAATTTTAAATAAAAATTAAATATAATATAGTAGAACTCTACTACAAAGACGATCTTATTTTAGCATATCCAGCTAAATTTATAATGAATCATAATGTTAAAGATTAGATTAAAAAATAAACTCTGCCTAGTCCAAATTTGCTCTTATACTTACTTCTAGAGCATCTTTAACATTTTTGGTAAATTCCAAAGTAGTTTCTGTTGTATAACTATTGTATTGGCCAGAATTTCTAACATAATCTAAATAATCTCTCATTTCATTTTCGTATATCAAAACATTATCAGCAATTACTACTACTGCTGCTGTTTCTTCTTTATTCATTAAGTCATTTTCTTCTATAAGTTTAAGATATTCAAGATATTGGTTTTTGACTGCATCTATGAAAACTAAGTCAAATCTATATTGATTATTATTAAGTTTAGGAATAATCTCCAAAGCGTCGCCATTAATTACTTTTATTTTATCTGATAGTCCGGCTTTCTCTATATTCTTTTTTGCAATATTTGCAAGCTTCTTGTCTATTTCCAAACAGACAACAATAAATTTAGTGGTATTGTTATTATCATTTACACTTAATAGAAAGTTTGCCATCAGAATAGCTGAATATCCATGTAAAGTCCCAATTTCAAGTATTCGTTTAGGTTTATACTTTTTTATAATATCTCCTATGATTTTTCCTTTTATCGGACCAATTGATGGAAGATAATCTTTTCTTGCTATTTCTTCCATTTCTGATAAAACGTCTACTATTTTCTTCCTCTTGATATTATTGGCATTATTGTTATTATATATAGGATTTATCAAATAACCTCATATATATTAATGATGAGCTTATTTAGATTTGTTTTTTCTCTTAAGGATTAATGATTTACAACTATCATTTGATATATACAAA
>DATFBJ010000411.1:0-4210 GCA_035253885.1 Nitrososphaeraceae archaeon | reverse complement strand
TGGAAGAAACAGAAGTAATGATAAGAGAAGATTTGTCAAGTGCTATTGAAGACAAAAAGCCTTTAGATGAAATTACTACATTACATAATAATATAAAATCAAATTTAGACATGGCAGAAAAGTTATTTAAACAATAGCAATAATTTTATTTTTATTTCCCTTTTTTATATTTTATCTATCTGTATCAAGTTAAATAGACTTCTTTAAACTAATATATTCAAAACATAGAATGAGAATTTAAAGAATTAATAAATACAGTTATCATTATTTAGTAATTTACTTTTTTTCCATAAGATGGAAAATTAGGAGACATATATATGTCATAGTCTGGGCTACTATCTATCGACCAGCCAATAGTTCAGGCTATGACCATTATAATTTTTAATAAAATAACATATTCAAATCAGAGAATGAGAATTTCAAGAATTAATAAATAATTATATGGATTTATTATAAATACACCTTACCCAATCTAATCTAAAAGAGATTTGACATCGGTCATAGCCTGGATATTAAGAAAGAATCTTTCCATTCGTTCAAGTTCTTCTTTTCTACCAATTCAGGCTATGACTAATTATTATTATCATTAAAATAAAACATATTCACTATATAGATTGAAAATTACAAGAATTAATAAATAGAATTCGAACCAAATTACAATTGCACCCTTTGTAAGCAATCATAGGATAGGCAAATCAACAAAATACCAAAGATTGTTGTCATAGCCTGGACATTCTAAAATCAAAGACACTTATTTGATCTATAGTTCAGGCTATGACTTTTATTGTACAAAAGAAAACTAAAAGACTACTAGAATCTCCTATAAACTTAATAGAGTAGTTTAAAAAAATTAAAAAATAGATAAATTATTTTTTATTTTATTCTCTATGCACACATTTCAATACACATTTCTGCATTTAGAGGACATGGAGATTTACATTGAGTTTCTATTTCTTGTTGTTGCTGAGTATCATTTGTTGTCTTGTTAATATTATGATCATCAGTAGAGTTTTCTAGTTGGGCAAGAGCACTATTAATTTCAAAAAATATAGATGTTACAAGTCCATATAATAAGGCATTTATCAGTATGTATATAGAAAAGATTACCGAAATACCAAATGTTTTCTTCATATATCTTCTATTAAAATATTATACATATTTAAATAAAAATATTAGATGAACAAAATAGCATATTCATCACATAGAATGAGAATTTCATGAATTAATAAATAGAATTGTACTGAAATAATATTTACAGTTTAATCTCCACTATAACATGGAGGACATAATAAGGATCTAACCAATATGTCATAGTCTGGATTCAGTTGCAATCATCATTATCTCCCGTTTAACTTGTTCAGGCTATGACTACAATTAATTCAATTTGTTAATTAACAAAGTTAATCAAATAATAAATAAAATAGTTTGTAACTATTACTTACCTATTCCGTCTCCTCTGTCTTGAATACAATGGATTGAAAAAAATACACGTATCCATACCTAGCCCTCTACGTCATTTCTGCTTCTTCTATTCATTCAAATGACTCATAAAAAGAGGGCTATGGCAATAATATAAAATATTTTACTAATAAATTAATTCTCTTATTGATTTTTGTTACTATTATTTATAATCTTTTATACATACCTAATTAATTTATCTATTACCTTAGTGATACTGAATAGTGGTAAACAAATTAGAAAACAATTTTCAGTATAAAATTGAATACTCTCATTATTAAATAAAAGTTATATTAATCATTCTCTTACAAAATTACATAGTATATGTTATTTAATAATTCTACTAATTCTAAATATAATTAAAAAGTTATTTAATAAATATGAACAAGCCAGCAATAATAATATTTTTGATGGCTTCAATAGGAATGCTGGTGTCATTAAGTACTAGCATCAATAATTTTTCAAATGTAATGGCTTTTGAGAATGATAATGATTATTTTAACCAAAAAGTATCAGCAGAAGAAGTTGTAATAAAAAAAGCAAATCTTGATGAAAGAAATGAATTAGTCGTTGTATCTAATATTAACCTTCAAAATATACCAAAGATAGGAATGCTTAAAGTAGTGGGTGTTATCAATGGTGAAGGCTTTATCAAAGATCTCCCTTTAGATGAGGTAGATGAAACAACCAATAAATTGAAAGTTAACTTTGTTATGAACAAAGACAATGAATTTGTTAGTGCTAGCAAACCGGATGAATTCTTTGTTTGTGCATATCATTTTACAAATGCTAACAACAACAATGATGAGGATTATTATGATAATGATAATAAAATAAACCCAGTCTATTTTGATGACCAAAATAATCTACCAACTATGAAGTATTTTGACTGTAATGAAGCAGATATTCTATCTACTACTAATCCTACTGAGGCAAATTTATTTAAAGCAACATCTCTAGTTTATGATAAAAGTAAATATTATCATGATATGTATTCAAAATCCCAAGAATCATCATTTGCTACTATAGATGATGAATATGTTACTATGGATGATAACCATTATGCTAATAATAATGATAATGATAACTCCGTTAAGGTAAAAATAATAGTTCCAATGGAAGACAAAAAGGATGCTCAGAAGATTAAGATTATGGCAATGCTAAAAGGCCAAATAAAATCTGAAATAATAGATAATGTTCAAGAAGAATTTGATAAAATAGGAGGATACACAATTGAAAGAATTCTTGCTTTTGATAGAAATACCGATATGGGTCCAATACAAATTGGGGATAGATTTCATGCATGTGTAATTGGACAAGATTTGAATCCACCTGAAGGTTCTGAATGTGAAAAGAGATTAATTAAATATTTGGATCAACCCAATCCACTAGCAGTACGCTAATTATTTTGTTTCAGATTAGATTTGAATCCAATAGCCTTCTAACTAAATTGGTTCGTAGTATTGATGAAGGAGGGCTATTTCATCTAGCCATAGCCTTCTATCTAACTAACAAGTAATATAGTAATAGAAGGCTATGGTCTCTATAATTATAAATCTATTACTCTAGTGATATTACTGCTACTGCTATTACTATAAATATGGTTTTATTCTACAAATTATTTAACAAACAAACAACCAACCAAACCTCTTATCAAGTCGTAGTAGTTGTCATAGTCTGAATATTAATCATCTTCCGATCATATGACACCGTTCACTTTGTTCAGGCTATGACAATTAAATTTGTTAATTAACAAAGTTAACCAAATAATAAATAACTTCTAATCTAGAAATTGTTTACAAGTAATAAGGCATAATCTAACGACGTCATAGCCTTCTACATCATTTCTGCTTCTATTTAATTGACTCATTAAAGAAGGCTTTGGCTTTTAAAATAATAAGTTATTGAAGTTTGTTATTATTATTAACAATATGCTATTTCTAAATATGTTCCAAATAAGTAGTTTAATTATTATATATTATATTTAACTAAAATTGGTATGGAATTGAAAAACTATTCAACAATAGCAATTTCGTCAATTCTTGCATTTGCTTTAATTACAGCAACAGCAACAACAGGAATACCACCAACGTCATTTGAAAATGCATTTGCACAAGGAGAAAATACTACTGAAATGTCTCAAGATCAAACCAGTGAAGGAGAAGAATCGACAGCATTTAATCCAGAAGAAATCATCAAAAAAGAAGCAAGAGGATTAGGCAATGCTGACCTTGGAGAAGTTCAAGAAATTAGTGGAGAATTCATAGTAACACAAAAAGGAACTGTGGATAAAGACGTATTCTATATTCCTAAAAATTTGGTAGACCATTTTGATGGCAGCACTGTCTTTTTTACAGTAACTGAAGAAGAAGTAAAACAATATAAAAGAGATTAAATTCTTTTACAAAAATAATTTTTTACAAAATTTTTATGATATTTTTAGATAATTATCTATTAGTTTTGTGATTTTCAACAATATTACAATAACTTTATTTATATAAATTAATTAAAAGAATCAATGCAATACAATAATATGTTTATGGTATTACCAATAGCAACAACACTAATTCTTATTTCGACAATACTGTCAATGGCAATATTCACTAATGTTTCTGTCTTTGCTCAATCGGAAAGAACTAATCAAACAGGTGAATCATTAAAACAAAATGCTAGTGATATTGTATCAAATATCAGTAAAGAAGTAAAGAGCAAAGGATCTAATATTACTAAAGAAGTAGCAAAAGATGTGGCT
>DATFBJ010000410.1:0-2588 GCA_035253885.1 Nitrososphaeraceae archaeon | reverse complement strand
TGAAGTATGAATTATCTCAAAATAAAAAAATCTACCTTATTGGTGAGGGAAGACTTGTGAATCTTGCTGCTGCTGAGGGACACCCTTCCGAAGTTATGGATATGAGCTTTGCCAATCAATTTCTATCCGTTATTAGACTTTCAACAAATGGTAAAGGCTTGAAACCAATAGTTTATAATATTGATAAAAGTCAAGATCAGGAAATAGCTTTAGCTAAATTAGAATCAATGAATGTAAAAATTGATGTTTTGTCACCTGAACAAAAGGAATACTTGGAAGGATTTAGCGAAGGAACATAATACTATATACCTTTTTTTTCTTTTGTATTCTTTTGTGTTTACGAAAGAAATAAAAAAATAACTTGCATATGTAATTACCTTATCAAAAGGTGGATGGGTAGTCTAGCTTGGTTAAGATACCTGTCTCACACACAGGTGATCGAGAGTTCAAATCTCTCCCCATCCATTGTACGCTAGTCATTTTGACAAAGAAAAAGATTTTAAAAAAATTTCCTTTCATTGTATAGAGTCGATAAAAACCAATAAAAAATCTCGTTTAAAATCTTTTCACAAAGGATTCCTCAATAATAGTTCTTCTAATGTATCTGCTTATTTAACTGCTTATTAATCTGCTGATTCATCATTTTTAGCTTTTTCTAATGTATCAAAACTAACTCTATTATTTTTGAAAATATTTCCTTTTGATGTTTCATCTTCTAATGCTAGATCTACCTTTGCATCAATAACAGTATTAGAATGAAATACATTCTTAGTAGCTGCTTCATCAGCAAAAAATGCATAATCTACCTTTTCTATTTTGTTATTATAAATCTCATTATTAAATGAACTTGTTGTAAGCTTTATTCCATATACACAATTGGAAACGACATTATCATATATTTTATTATTATAAGAATCTCTTCCAATATGAATACATCTATCTTCATCATATACAATATTGTTCCTTATAATAGAATCATATACATTTCTACTTACTGCTATTCCTCTCTCAAAATCATCATGACCATTATTGTATACCGTATTTCCTTCAATTAATAAATTATAACAGTCTAGAGAACATATTATTCCAGCATTATAATTATCATAAACAGTATTATTTATGATTAACATATCATGAGTTCCAGTATGTGGGTCAATTCCATATTTATCATTGCCGTACACACGATTTCCTTCAATTAACATATAACCCATTCCCTTTGAATAGAAACCTTTGTAGATATGGTGTATATCATTATTTTGTAATATACTATATTTTCCACCATTGAAGGTAATTCCACCACATCCACCACAGTCATAACCCAAATATGCAAGCTCGGAATTTTGAATAATTGTAGGACCTGTTGCATCTGAATTTACCTTGATATATGGCCTGAGAATTGATGCATAAATCTTTTCTGCATCAATATCTTCTGCATCTTTTGCATCTTTTGGAAATTTTACAAAATCATTTGTTTCAGGATTCCATGATGTTATTTTCACAGAGTCTACTTTCAAACTTCCATCTACTTCAATTGCATTAGGAGTATTTTTAGATGGAACTATCTTAAGCCATGTTACATCATTTGAATTAATATTAAGAGAAGCATCTTTTTCAACTTTAATTCCTGCATAAAGCAACCATATTTTTTCTCCATTGTTATTCAAAGTAGGAGATTGTTGTTTTTGTTGAGTCAAAATATCTGCAAAACTTATATTTTTACAATTAATAGAAATTAAGTTTTCTGAACTGTTATATGTAATACAATTATCTTTTTCCTGGTTTGTTGTATCTATTTCTTGAGCTTCTATATTCTGATAATACGAATCAGGAATTTGATAAATGACGCTCAATGATAGAATAACACCTGCCAGCAATAAATAATTCAATGAATTATTCAATATATTTTAAATAATATAATGAGATTTTTCAGTTTTTGTAGAATTTATATCTACATTTCTAAATATCAATTTTCTATTATTATTAATATTTTTATTATTTATAAAAAATTTCAGTTATAAAGATCAAAAATTTGTTCTATAAGTATAAAACAATAAATATTTTCATTCATCCATCCATTCATAGTAAACAAGAGTAAGAGAATAAACCATTATTAAATAGAAAGTTCAGAGAAATATAGTAACATATTTTTGTTCAATATGAATCATAAACCTACTTCATTTCTCTTAATTCCATAATTCCAAAATATAAAATATTATTTTTTTTCATGGAAAAAAATATTATTATCATTGTACAAGTTATTTTTTAATTTCATAGTGATCCTACAATATCAGAAGATTATTGCTGCTATTTGCCATAGCTTTAAAAAATAACAATAATAAACAATAAATAATATATTTAATATTAAAAGCCTAAAAATAAGCTTTCTATTCGAATATCTCAGAAAAAAAAGATATAATGATTATCAGAGGAATCTAATCTATCTATATATATATTAAGTAACCAAATCACTTGTCTTTGAAAAAATTTGAATTCTTGAATTTCCTGTATCGCATACAAAAATTCTACCTTCAGGATCTACTGCAATATCTTCAGGTCTTTTGAATTGTCCATCATCTGTACCTTTTGAT
>DATFBJ010000409.1:0-2819 GCA_035253885.1 Nitrososphaeraceae archaeon | reverse complement strand
AAAAATAAATCAATGATTAAAAGATCATTTCATAATATAAGAAAAAATTATCAAACAATAATAACAAAAGTAAAGGTTATTTCCTAGTTATTGTTATTATTGCTTCATGAATTCTACTAAAAATAGGATTGGAACCCAGAGTTCAATGGGGCCAGTGGGATGTGAAACAAATTTGACCTATTTTTTGGTCCCACTTTAAAACTGAATTACTAAAATAATACATATTTCAATTATGTAATAAATTGATCAAGAATCTAATACAAGTAATACAAAGAATACATTACTACAATAGTAGATGTCCTATTTCTTTCAAATAATCAAATAACCAATAGATTAAAAATAGAACATTCACATCTAAATCTATTCCCATAAATTAACATGACTCCATAATTTAATACAACTCTTTTTCAATGTACAATGATATAATATTTGAGAATTATTTCATAACCTAATTGAATGAGAGATGAATTTATCTTAGTTTATCAGAGTCATTCTATTATTTAAATGGGAAATATAGGTGAGACATTTGTTAAGATCTAATATTAAGTCCATAAAAAAAATTGGTAATATACTGAAATTACTACAAAAGAAAAATCTATTTACTACCATTAAATAAGATCTATAAAGGTGCGAGTTAATTGGAAAATCAATCATACTACTCCCTCAAAACAGACAAGACCGAATATGTTTCTGGAGAAACAATTAAGATAAGTGGAACTACCAATAACAGCACAATCAACATTCAAGTTTACGATCCATCTGACCGTTTACTTAGTTCAGTATTTTTGGATGCCTATTCAAATAATTTTACTTACCATATGAAACTGAGTAACAAGAATTCTTCAGGAAATTATAAGATTAGATCTATTTTGGATGATCGTCAGGAAAAATTATACAAAATAAAATTTTTCGCAGACAATTATGGAGATATTGAAATCATGATACCTGGGTATAATGAGCCAAAAACTTTTTCAAAACAAATTTGTGCCATATCTAGCGAAAATGTAAAAATTACCTGGAAGAATATGGATTCTGATCTTCATACTGCCACATCATTTGATCAACATACTGGTATGCCAGATGGTAAGTTTGATACTGGTTTTATAGGACCTCATAACGTTAGTACGTTAACAATTGACCTATTAAATAATGAAAAAATATATTATTTTTGTAAACTTCATCCTTGGGAAAAAGGCGTATTATATCGTGGAGATTGGGATGCCAGTAGTAACGATTTACACAGATTTGATTCTGTACATCAAACTATAAGCAAAGAGGAAACGAAGAAACTAAACATATTGCTTAGACATTTAGATCCATCTGAGATAGACTCACTCAAGTTCGATAATGTAAGTAATATTACTACTAGGCTTCTTACTATCGTGTTCTGGGATATTAGTGGATTTTCTAAGGCGTGTCGTCCTTTGGATGTTAGCTCTGATTTACTATTGAACTTTTTGAAGGATTATTTTGATACTGCCAAGGAAATTATAAGCAAATATGGAGGTCTAAGAGACAAATTCATCGGCGATGGGGTGATGGCTCTTTTTGGTATGCAGCGCAGGGAATATGATGGAGCACACATAGCAAAAAATGCAGTTTTGGCTGCTCTTGAGTTTAGAACAAAATTTCAGGATATCAAATCAAAGTGGATGGACCAATGGAAGAGATTTATTCTTGATCTAGATGACTTAAATAATATAGATTTAAAGTGTGGAATAAACACCGGCCGTGTAATATCAGGAAATCTAGGTGCATTATGTGGGTTAGACCAGATAACCGCAATAGGCACTCACGTTAATTTGGCTAGCAGATTTTGCGATCTTGCCAAAGGTGGACAGATTCTCGTGTCTTCAACTACAAAAAATCATATAGAACGCAGCTTCGAAATCAATCACATAGGTAAGTATCCGATCAAGAATATAGGAAATTATGATGTATTTGAAATAATAGGAACTTCGTCATTGGAACAAGATCCTGTTATTCAAGTTCTTGAACTAGGACATGGAGAAGTTGTAGATTGGAAAATACCATCTGAAATCGTACGAGGTGAGCCGACTAAAATCTTTGCTAAATTTTTGGGAAGTGTAGACTTTGGATTTTTTACTTTTTGTATAACGGATTCAATTGGGCAAGTTCGATTTTTTGAGGATAAGTCAAGTATAGATACTTATTTAAATGTTGGAAAACTCCATGTTAAAAATGATATCTATTCAAATGAATGGGAATTTACTATTCCAACTTATCTAAAGCCAGGAAAATGTAAAGCTGAAGTTGCAATGTATGAAGACACAAATAGACTAATGAATGAAAGAAATCGTGTTGCATTTGCTCAAAAGGAAATTCTTCTGGTATGACAATTAACATTATAGATAATTGAAAATAATGATTCAAACAATCTTGGCAACATGTACTGTAGTCAAATTCGATAAAGACTAAGAATAACTCTTATCTCATAATATTTTTTACTAGTCTCTTTTTTAATTGCATATAGAATATAGATATGGAATCAATTCCTTCTTTATTTTGTCCTTTGTTTGAGACAATTTCAGTAAGAATATCATCATTATCTAGTATTACCTATCATTAATCTACCAATATGTAAAAACAAAATATTTATATACTATGGGGCCAGTGGGATGTGAAACAAATTTGACCTAAATTTTGGACCCACTTTTGAAAATATATAATATTCAAACTTTAATTATTTTATTGCATTAATGTTTAATCTAACGTAATCTAATTTCCATTGTAGTAATTCTTTTGCATTAGTTTCAATTTCCTCTACTACTGATTTAGCAAACTTATCATTTAACATC
>DATFBJ010000408.1:0-3297 GCA_035253885.1 Nitrososphaeraceae archaeon | reverse complement strand
ATATGTATATAGTATTGCATCCCATTTCCAAGACTTGTATTACATTATAATAGGAGGTTCATTTATGTTTCATCTAGTCTATGGAGTATTACTTGGATATATTGCAGGTAGAATGTCTGAGGTACGAATCTTTCAACAACAGAAGCAAAGCATGAGATGAAAATAAGAATTTGATAAATATATGGAAATTATACAATTGCTAAAAAAATATATCCTTTACTCATTTCACTACTATTAAAGGATTAATGTGATGCGATTTCACCTATATATTACAAATATAATTGAAGAGATAAAGCTATTATAATATTTATTTTAAAAATAATTAAATTTAAAGGAATCATTTATTGATAATATAAAGCCCAAACTAATGCTTTGAAGTTCAAGTTCTATCCTGGCACCTAACTCAAGAAATTAATTTTATTTAATTTTTACAAGCTATATTTCTATAAATGAAACTGATTTTCTATATATTGAAATGAAAAGTATATAGCCAATAGTATCAATCTTAATATGACTTAACGATAAATTGGTACCTATGTCTTCAACTAAAAAAGATGATATAAAAGAAAGTACCAATCAATTTAAGGAAACCACAGACAGATATCTGGAACAACAGAGACAACAATATAAGGATACAGTATCCAATATCTCTCAAATTACAGAAAAATTTAATGAAAATATAAATAAATTTCAAGAAGATAATAGAAGAATCTTTGAAAAGAATGTAGATACTTTCAGGAAATCTCAAGAACAAATTAATAAAATAATACAAGAAATATCAAACAACACTATAGAGTTACAGAAAAATGTCTTTGATACATATCAATCATCATATGCTCAATTCCTAGATAACATCAATAAATCATGGAAAAATTTCAACATACCATACAGATATTCTGAAACACAAAACACAATAGATAAAAACATAAAAGATTATACAACTAACTCAACAAATTTTGTAAATGAACTTGTTACACGTAGTATAGAAAATTTCAATAGATCAATAGAATTTACTCAAAGATATTACAATGATATCGTGCAAAATAGCTTTAATTATGCACGAAGAATAGAAAGATCATACAATAGATAAATAAGATAAAAAAATTTCCTTTTTTTTGATTAATTATAGAATTTTTATTATTATTGTTATATTATTTATTATCAAAATTTTTTAATTAAATAATCTCTTTACTCATCAATAATCTTTTTTATGATTGATAAAGATCTTTGCGCTATAGATTGTTTGATATTGTGATTTATTGTTTTCTTCTTCTTTTAATTTTTAAAGCTGATTAGTTAAGGCTATATCTTTCTAATTCAGTAATACAAATTGTGTCAAATCAGCAGCAGTTGACTATCCTCCGATCCTATATAATATCAGATTCCTATGCATGTAGTTTGCAATAGTGAAGAAGGAAGATATACATCTAATGGCACAAAAACTTAAGCTGTACTAAAAAAGGTAGAAGAGATTAGCTAGCCAAGTAATATTAAAATCTTTGATAATATATTTTGACTTTACTAATTTTCCATTTATAAAATTTAATAAATATTTTTAGTCTAGTTTTTTATATAATAATCAATTAGATATGAAATATCTATTAATTTTTGGAATACTTGTTATGTCAATATTTTTTTTGACAACAGCAAGTATGATTAATGCACAAATGGAAACTAATATAAATAACATGACAAATACAACCACCACTAAAGATCTTACTGTAAGTATAGGTGAATTACTATTAGTATTGAAAGGAAAAGGTGAAGGAATGAGATTAACAAATATTGATAAACCAGAACTAGAAGTATCTTGGTCAGGTAATGGAACTCTAAAAGGAAAAACTCCTATAATGGATTTGGGAACTGCTTGGTCTACTTTAAAGGATGATGGCTATATGCACACTAAAGGTCATGGAATAATTATAACATTAGATAATGAGGTGGCAAAATATACTTTTAGTGGGATTGGAAAGTTTGATGACAATGGAAAATTAAGAAATGTGGGATCTGTGAATTTTGATGCTACTGATACTGAAGTACTATCTGTACTAAATAATATAGTTGGAGTATATGCAGATGAAATAGATCAAAATGGAAATTCAATGACCAAGATATGGAAACTAAATAAATAATTTTTCAATTTTTTAGTTATTTATTGTAATATATTTTAAATCATTCTATATTCTAGAAACGTCTCAAATACATAATAGTATAATGGCAAAAAGGATTGTTTCATTTCAGAACCATATTCTAAACAATATCTAATAATTTTTTCATTTTGTGATATGCTATTATTCTGCATTTAAAATAGCTAGTTTACTAAAATAATTATGACTTTCATCTTATATTGTTACTAGATTATATTAATTATTTATGTAACATATTATAGAAATGTAGTAATTACTGGCTACAATCATATAAAATATCGAAGAAAAATATCTTTTTATTTTATTGTTTATATTTATTTGTTTGCAAATTGTTTAATAATCAGGCAAGAATCTCTTCTCTCTTTATTAGATATTTACAATCTCTATATACTGATTTATCATGCATAATAATGAATCAATATCTTCTACAATTAGAAACAATTTCTTTGATTTACTTTTCATTAAAAGTAGGCTATGACTATTAAATTTTTTCTGAAAAGAGTAATTGATTGAAATATAAAGGTCATTTATTAGTAAATTCTCTATTTATTAAACCAATTAACATCACACAATTGAAGAATGATGTCCAAGTTTTAAGAAAGTTCCTCTTATAAAACTAATAGAATTTGATATGTCAGTTAAGACCTCAAAAAATCTATCTTTTGTAAGGTTATCAAAAAATAATGTTTTTTGAAAATATAATTCCTTGATATTATCAGTAATTATTGGGAAACGAGGATCTAAATGCATTTGAATAAGAAACTTTCTAATATCCCATACAATTTCATTCCTATTCTTGAGAGATTTTAGCATATTCTGTTCTTTTTCATTGAATTCGATATTAGCAGCGATAATTATACTATCTAAGGAATCTTTGTGAAATGCTATGCTAATTATTGTATACTTATCTTCTTTGATATCTATTGTTAGTTTAGTTTCAATGTCAGGTCGTTCATCAAATTCATATGATTCTTCTTTTATCCATTTCTTTATTTTATCTGCATATTCTTTAAATAAGACATCTTCTTCTTTTAAATATTTTTTTACTTTATTTGAGTCTTCTTTGAACATTGAAAATATTGGTAATCTCTGATTTATAATAATTCGTAAAATGGTAGAACATTAATAAGACAATATATAATAATATATC
>DATFBJ010000407.1:0-2145 GCA_035253885.1 Nitrososphaeraceae archaeon | reverse complement strand
GATTCAATTCCTCTAACTTTTAAGGTTCCATCTTCAAAAACTCCAAAGTACCTATTTAAAACGGGAAGATGAGAGTTTATTTCAGAAGGAAGAAATGCAATCCATTTGTATATTCCTTCAAAAGAAATATCAAATTCTGTATTACTTTCTATAGTCTCTTTTAATTTAAAATAATCATTTTTTATAATAACATCATCATCTTTTTTACTTCTTTTCTTTACCCAAATTGAATCGACTATTCCATGTAAGACATCAAAACCCATATCTTCAGCAATATGCATTGTATGAGAAAGAATATTTCTTGCAAAAGCACAAACAGCTATATGAGCATCTATTCTACCAAACTTTGCATTACTAAATCCCAAGTACCCAAAAGAAGTTACAAGTATCCATTTTAGAGCTGATTGTCTTTTATCGTAAATACTTTTTAATAATGGATTAGATGTTTTATTTTTGAGATCTTTATATCTTAATCTTTTTTTTAATACTATTTCTAATGATTCTGGAATCAAGCCTTTTCTATTGCAAATATGATAATTTATCTCTGGTATTTTGAATAGAGGATTGTCAAAACAGCATTCACATGATACAGTCTCTGCTGAAACATTTCTTTTTAACATGATATTTGGATATAAAGATACAAAATCAAATTCTGCTACTTGTTCATGTATACCAACTTTAGGCTCTAATATTAGACCACCTCTATCAGCTAAAAAAAGTTCTATCATATTTTTTGGGTGTTCATTTAATAATGGCTTCCAAGGTATCAACAAATCTTTTTTTGTTGCGTTATACAGATGCAAACTTGTTAAACATCTTCCAATTGAAGCTCTTGATGCTTCATGTAATGGCATTCTACATAGTCTTGAGATTTCAAATAAACCTTCTAAATCTGAACCTGTTCTAATTGTAAATGAATTACTTTTATCAATATGAATTCTTCCAAATAATCTGATGGTTGTTGGTTTAAAATAAGTTCTACCATAAGAAACAAAGGAAGTTCCTTTTCTTTTAGGATTTGTTAAAGGTCTATCATTGTTGTCTCTGCTAAGATATAATTCAATTTGATTTATTTCTGCTCTATGAATCAAATAAGGAAATGTAAATGAGTCTCCATCGTCAGTAAATATAAAATCTGGGTCTATATTTTGAATAATTTTTATTAATTCTTGTAATAATTTTTTTTCTGATTTATCTGAAATCTCTATAATGTGACTTTTGTTATTATGCTCATCATATTGTACAATACTAATAGATCTTAACTCATCTGTTAATTTTACAATTTTACCTTTTGGAAAGTTTAGCTTGATATGAATCTTTTCAAAATATGGCAGAGAATAATTAGTAGAATAAATAGTATCTTCTGTAGATTTCCAAACTAACTCTTCTTCTGAACTATCATCGGTTATCTCAAAAAACCCTAATGGAAAAATATCATGTTCAAAGAAATATTGTTGTTCGGGTAATAAATCTACATTGTATAATCTAAATCCTTTATATCCATTCATTTTTTCAATAGTATTTGTTATCTTTAAGTTTTTACTACATGTAGCAAGTTTCAAGATAGTAGATTTTTTTGTATCTGTTATTGTTTCATATTTTTTAACAAATTCATATGATCTGATTAAAGATGAAATACTATCATTTTGAACTAATTGTTTTAGTATAGATTTATTATCAGAAGCAACATAAAAATAATTTTGCCATTCCTCTTCAATCCGAATATATCTTTTTTTATCCTCTTTTGAATTTTTTAGTCTGATCCAAAAAACCATCTTACTGTTATCTTTAGATGATGGATATGCATCAAACAGCCAACCAGTAATAATAGTAATTTTTCTTATTTCACCTCTGAACTATCATCATATTATTATTGTCTATTTTGTTTCATATAACAAATTCTTATGGTGTTCAAGCAAAATTGATATGAGGACTGCAGTGGTAGAATATTCTTTTCCTTTTGCAGTAATTGCTGAAGAATATTTATAACATCTATTAAGCATTTTATAAAATAATTCTCTATCTTGTTTCCTTAGGCAATCTCCATAACTTTTCCATGTTTCTATTTCTTTTGTAATGATATCATCATATGGAAAAAGATTAGAGGAAGAAAAAGAAGATGATAATTCTTCTTTCATTTCTGCA
>DATFBJ010000406.1:0-2626 GCA_035253885.1 Nitrososphaeraceae archaeon | reverse complement strand
TAATAAAATTAATCTTTGTGATATTATTTCATAATAATATCTTTTATTGTCAGTTATATATCAATAACTTTTAGAATTGATTATAAGAATGCAAAAAGTTTCATTTATTAGATATTTAGAACCATTCTAGAAAATATTGGTAATTTATTTATCATTAATTTAATAGTTAATGGTTAAGTTATCTTGAGTTTTAATAGTTTGATTCTATAATACTAAGTAATATTTATATTAATAATTGATTGTAAAAACAACTTTATATTCTTTCATTATATTTTACAATGAATGTTGAATTATTCAGAGGAAGATATTAAAAATGCTGCAGAATTAAGAGACTGGATATTAAAACAGATTTCTGATAAGCAAGAAGAATTAGATCGACTTAAACGTCTTCTTCTGCTTATTGATAATTTATTAAAACAAGAAAGCTTTAAACCTGCATCTACACTAGAGCGTTCAATAAATCATTCACAAGGTTCTACTATTAGCGAACGACAAGATTCAGTTATTCATGATAAACCTATTATAAAAAAGGAAAGTAAAAAATATAATTCTGTTAATTTAAATGAAAAAGTTACTACTTTCACGGAAACAAGAGATCTTAAGAGACTCAAAGATAATTTATTATTAGCAAAAGTAAATATTACCACACAAACAATTGAAATAACTCCAGAGAAAGGTTTATTCTTCAATATTGAAACTCCTCCATTTAAGTCATTTTTTATAAAAAGGATCTTAGAAGGAATGATTACTCAGGATCGAGCAAAAAATCGTCAAAAACAACTTTCTGATCAAGATCTTTTAAATTATACTATTGAAGAATATGAAGGAAGAATCAAAAAGATAATTATAAATAATTATAGAGAAAAAGAAAGACTTACGGATATTCTTAATACTTCTGCATGGGTTTTTACAAGAATGTTAGAAAAAGAAAAAGATAATGCTCCTAGAAGTAGGACCTAAAATGGATAGAATAATTGTTCTAGATTTTGGATCTCAATATACTCACCTTATATGTAGAAGAATAAGAGAGGCGAATGTTTTTTGTGAAATTTATCCTTATAATCTAACATCAGAACAAATAAAAAAACTTTCTCCTAATGGAATAATATTTTCCGGAGGTCCAGCAAGTGTATATGCTGAAAATTCTCCAAAACCTGATAAAAAAATCTTTGAGCTAGGAATCCCAATTTTAGGAATATGTTATGGACACCAAATAATCGTTGATAATTTCAAAGGAAAAATTAAAAGATCTAATATTAGGGAATATGGTAAGGCAATTTTAACAATAGATGACAAATCGGACCTTTTTAAAAACTTTGATGGAAGTATAAATTGTTGGATGAGTCATGGAGATACAGCAGAAAGTATTCCAACTGGTTTTAAAGTTTTAGCTCATACAGAAAGTTCTTTCTCTGCTGCTATTGGCAATCAAGAAAAGAAATTGTATGGTATTCAGTTTCATCCTGAAGTGATCCATACTGAACGTGGTTTGGAAATTTTGAAGAATTTTTCTATCACTATTAGTAAAGCAAAACCTGAATGGGATATAATGAATTTTATTGAAAATACTATTAAGAATATAAAGAAAGAAGTAGGTAATGATAAAATATTATGTGCAGTTAGCGGAGGAATAGATTCTACTACTGTTGCAGTGTTATTGAATAGCGCAGTTCATGATAATCTGCAATGTGTTTTTGTTAATCACGGTTTGCTTAGATATGGTGAAGAATCTCTAGTAATGAATCTTTTAACAAAAATAGGTCTAAATGTGCTCTATATAGATGCTTCTGAGAGATTTTTAACGAAATTAAAAGGAGTAATAGATCCAGAAGAAAAAAGGAAAATAGTAGGTCGCGAATTTATTAATGTTTTTCAAGAAGAAGTAAAGAATGAAAAAGAACAATTTCAATGGTTAGCACAAGGAACCTTATATCCAGATGTCATAGAAAGTGGTATTTCTATAGGACCTGCATCAATAATAAAAACTCATCATAATGTAGGAGGTCTTCCGACTATACTTAATCTTAAGGTATTAGAACCTTTAAGATATCTTTATAAAGATGAAGTTAAAAAAGTTGCCAAAATTCTGGGTGTTCCAAATGAGCTTTTAAATAGACATCCGTTTCCAGGACCTGGTTTAGCTGTTAGAATAATAGGAGAAATAACACCAGAGAAAATAAGAATTTCAAAACATGCAAGTAAAATTGTTGAAGATGAACTTGTTAATGCAAATTTATACGATTCTGTATGGCAAGCTTATGCCGCAGTAGGTAATGATAAAGCTGTAGGAGTAATAGGAGATGGACGCCTATATGGGAATATTGTAATTATAAGAGTAGTTAACTCAATAGATGCAATGACTGCAGACTGGACGAAACTTCCATATTCTGTAATGGAAAGAATGAGTAATAGAATTACAAATGAAGTAGATGGAGTATCATGGGTGACATATGCAATCTCAAGTAAACCTCCATCAACTATAGAACCACAATAATGTAAATTTTATTTTTTTATAAATATTTGAACTTTTTGGTCTAATTAAGAATATGCTCTGTTAAATATCTTTTTTTCTAATAGTTAATTTCTTGATTATAGATGTTTGTCAAATATTTTTTAATAGAATTAT
>DATFBJ010000405.1:0-6264 GCA_035253885.1 Nitrososphaeraceae archaeon | reverse complement strand
GAATGCTAAAGAAAATAATATAATTAAAGTTAAGCAGGAGGAGTATTAGGTGATACATCTTTTGATGATGCAATTCCTAAATATTGCTCACTGTCTTCTTTGGAATAATCAAGAGAATCTGATTTTATACCCTTTTGTTTTAGAAAACAATCATCACAAATCCAATTTTCATTGAAATATTTACCTAATTTAATTATGTTATCATTTTCAACTTTGATAGAAACTAAATCTGTAACTGGTGAATCACAAACTTCACACCTATGGGTATTCTGATTTTCCATATCATTTATTGGCCAAACAAGTTTTTAAGGATTAGATAACATAGACTGTTAAAGGAAAATTAAAATAAAAAATAATTTTAATATACCAAAATTATATGAACAAGAGTATAGTATTAAAAGATATGACTAGAATACGTATTCCACATCACTATCATGAATCAAGTATCCATACTCCTGCAGTTATATGTAGGAAATATAATATAGAAAAAAAGTAGAATTTGTGAATTATGTGGGATATGTAATTCCTACCATCAAGAAGGTGAGAAAAAGACTATTAGAGAATAAATGAAAAAAATAATCATTGAAAATGTTCTAGAAAGATTTAATTAAATATCTGAATCTCTCATATCATTGGAAATAAATAAAATAAAAATAGAACCTTCCAAAGATACTCAAATAATAATTGCACAAAGTCATTTTATCAAAACTGTTGAAGATGTTTATGAATGCTTAATGAATTGTGTTCCAAATATTAAATTTGGAATAGCTTTCTGTGAGGCTAGCGGACAGTGTTTAGTTAGATACGATGGAAACGACGAGGAACTTAAAAAAGAATCGAGTCAATATGCGTATTCATTATCAGCTGGACATAGTTTAATAATTTTAATAAAAAATGCTTTTCCTATTAATGTTTTATCAATGCTTAGATCTGTTCCAGAAATAGTTAATATATATTGTGCAACAGCTAACCCAATAGAAATAATTTATGTAGAAACAAATCAAGGAAGAGGAATAATAGGAATTGTAGATGGTTATAAGCCTAAGGGAATAGAAGAAGAAAATAATATCATAGAAAGGAAAAATTTTTTAAGAGAGATTGGATATAAGACTTAATATTTGATTTATGATTATTTATTTTTTAACCAATTATAATAGATGGTTTGTTTTCATAGAATCAATTAAATCGATATAATAATATTTGTTGATGATTCATTAAATTGAGTAAAATCAAATAAAAACTATTGACATAAATAGAAATTAATATAATTTTTTATTTCCTATTGGTCAATTTAAATATTTTATCAAAAAAATAATAAAAAATAATCTTCATTATCTATTTATATTGTTATGAAATAATGTAATAATTTCTGCCATAAATATAAGAATAATTTTATTTTCAAAAAAAATTGAATATATTGAGTTTTGGGCAAAGCAAGTAAGTAATCTTGAAAAATATTTTTTTCTACATCATTAAATGATTTTTTATAAATGTCATCTATATCAAATATAGCCACATTACCTAATAGGTTTGAAATTATAATCTCTAGAATTATTTCTTTTAACTATTATCTTATAATAGTTGTATATTGATGAGAATTTAAGATCTATAATATGATCTTTCATAATTCTTATCCTTCACCTATTGTTGTTGTTGTAGTCTTTTTTCTACCGATGACTACAAATCGTTCATTTAGAATTTCTTTTAATATATCGGATCTTGAACAAACTCCAATTATTCGTCCATCATCTTCAACAACTGGAATCATAAAAATACCATTTTTATCCATAATATCTATTGCTTCCTCAATGTCTTTATCTTGTTTAATCACTATTGGATTAACTGCCATTATATCTCCTGTTGTTGTATTATTGAGATCTTTTTTATCTTTAATAGCACGTAATATATCTATTGTAGTTATAATTCCAATTACCACTCCATCATCGTTTATTATAGGAATTCCGTTGAATATACCTAAAACAATTCTTGTTGCCACTTCTATAATTGTCGCATCTTTCTTTGCACAAACAATATCAACAGACATTACATCATAAATTTTCATATTATGAAAGGTTAAAGATTACATAAATATAGATTTATTCCTTAACATTCATGATAATCTTTATCTGTATAAGGTCATCCTTATGTTCCTAGTAGATGCAATATTTTATTATATTTGAATATTAAAATATAAGATAGGAGGTATGCTTAGTAGTAATTTACATTTTTTCATTTATTGATTTGATTTTTATATATTTTATGGATTATAAATATTGAATCAAAATAAACGTTTTCCTGTTTGAGAATCAAAGAAATGTACATTTTTATATTTTACTACCAAATTAAATACATCATTTTGTTGAAAGTGAAAATTATCTATATTTGATGAAACTTTAACTACACTATTATTTTCTAATATAAATTCATGGATGACTTCATCTCCCAGTAATTCTGTGAATAATAGTTTGGCTAAAAAGGATATTGTATCAGTTTCATTCTTTTGACTTTTATCAACAATTACAAAATCTTTAGGTCTTATACCTAAAATAATTTTAGAAGATTTATTTCCTAAATATGGTAAAAATTGTTTTGAAATTGAAATATCAATTGGATCGGACTTGAGGTAAAAATCTTGAGAGTTTTTAGATATATTAAAATTTAAGATATTCATAGGCGGACTTCCTATAAAATTTGCAACAAAGAGATTCTCTGGTTTATAATAAATCTCTTCAGGTGAACCTATTTGTTGAATTAATCCTTTATCCATAACTATAATTTGATCGGCCATACTCATAGCTTCAATTTGGTCATGAGTTATATAGATCGTCGTAATTCCTATTTTCTTTTGTAATTTCTTTATTTCTGTTCTCATTTGCATACGTAATTTAGCATCCAAATTACTCAACGGTTCATCCATTAGAAATAATTTAGGTTTCCTAACAAGTGCTCTAGCTAAGGCTACTCTTTGCATTTGTCCACCACTTAATTCTTTAGGCTTTCGTTTTAAAAATAGAGTAATGTCTAATAAATTGGCTATATTTTCTACTTGATTTTTTATAGTATCTTTTGATATTTTTCTCATTTTTAAAGGAAAGGCAATGTTATCATATACAGTCATATGTGGATATAATGCATAACTTTGAAATACCATTGCTACATCACGTTGTTTTGGTGGAAGCTTATTTATTAAAATATCATCAATGTAAATTTGTCCTTCTGTAGGGTCAATAAGCCCTGCTATACACTTTATTATAGTAGTTTTTCCGCATCCTGAAGGTCCTAATAAGACTAAAAAATTTCCTGAATCAATTTCTATTGAAAATTTCGTTACTGCATCTATAGCTCCATAACTTTTACTTAAATTTTTAATTATTATTCTTGACAGGAAATGCTCACTAAATCTACTAAAAAAGTAATATTTAATATATCTTGCAAATATAAAATAAAATAATTATATAAAGAAGCAATTATAATGAAAACAGATGATTTAAACAACAGATACACTTAGATAAACCTTAAAATATTACATTTATTACAAAATAATGAATAATACTAGCAGTAATTGTGAATTCTTTTATAAATCTAAAATTTGCTCTTCAAAATTTTTAGTAATAGTATCTTTTGTAATGTTATCTTTGCTGTTTATTTCAAAAATAAATTCGATACCCCTTTTTGCTCAAGAAGAAGTAACTCTTAATGCAATATTTGCTGAACCTAAGGAAAGATGGGAAATACTTTTAGAGAATTCCACAAAGATATTAAATGAAAGGCATCCTGATAAAAAGATTAAAATAGATTTTAGAGTGTTACCATATTCCGATACACGAACTCAAATCCTTACTGCAATGGCAGGAAAAACTCCAATTGATCTTGTTTCAATAGATCAGATATGGTTGGGTGAATTTGCAGAAGGTGGATTTTTGTCAGATCTTACATCCAATGCGAAAAAATGGAACAAGTCATCTGATTGGTATAGTCAGAATTGGGAGGGAGGATTATATAATGATCAAGTCAAAGGCATTTGGGCATGGACAGATGTTAGAGCATTATGGTATTGGAAGGATCTTTTGGAGCAAGCAGAGATAAGTCCAGATCAGTTAAAGAATTGGAATGAATACATATCCTCCTCGAAAAAACTAAATGAAATTTTAGAAAAGGATAGAATTCAAGCTATGCATTTAGTAGGTGCCAACCATTCACCTGATATGTGGTATCCGTATCTATGGATGTTAGGTGGAGAAATACTTGAGAAACGAGGTGGACATCCAACAAAAAACAATTATTGGTATCCTATATATAACAATGAGTTAGGTATAAAAGCTCTTCAATTTTTAAAAGATCAAGTTGATGCTGGAATTCGACCCCAGATTAATCATTTCTGGGGTCAAGAATTTGCAGACAAAAAATTTGCTGTAATGCTTGAAGGGTCGTGGATATTAGGACAATTTCCAAAGATTGAATGGAATACATTAGATGAAAAAATAGGAATGATTCCGATGTTTCCTGTTCCAAGCGGTTCAAATTCAACAAATACCTCTACTCTAATGGGTGGATGGATCTTAAGTATACCTGAGACATCACAAAATAAGGAATTAGCATGGGAGCTTCTTACTATAATGCTAGAACCTAAAGTTTTGATTCCCATGTTATTACAACAAGGATATCTGCCTACACAAAAAAGCATAGGAGAAGGCCCCTATTCGGAGAAGCTAAAATTAACAATTCCTTATTATGAAGAAATGGTTTCCTTAATCTCATTAGGAAAGGGAAGACCAAATATTCCTGAGTATCCTATTATTGCCGAGCATATCAGAAATGCAATTGAACAAGTATATAATGGAATGGATCCAAAAATCGCATTAGATGAAGCTGCAAAACAATCAGAAAAAGCTTTAGGTTGGTAACTAGTCGGATCTACATTTATTATTCAATCTAATTTATTGCAGAAGCAATGCAATGTTAATCTTAAAAAATTTTGAACCTTATCTTTTTTTATTACCTGGTATAATAATATTATTTTTCTTTCTTTTGTTTCCTTTATTATGGAATATATATATCTCATTACATAACGTATCTATTCTTACAATAATAAAACAATGGGAATTTGTTGGATTTGAAAACTTTAGCAATATTTTTGCAGATCCTAATTTTTTTAATTCACTCAAAGTTACATTAGTTTTTGTATTAGGGACAGTCCTTCTTCAATTTGGAATTGGACTATTAATAGCTCTTTTGTTAAATCAACAAATTAGAGCTTCAGGGCTTTTGCGAACACTATTTATTATTCCATGGACGGTATCCACAGTTATTACAGGTTTCTCATTTAAGTTTCTCTTTGATGATAATTTTGGCATTATTAATTATGGAATGGAAAAATTAGGATTAGGTTCGATTCAGTGGTTTTCTGATCCTGCATTAGCCATATGGACAATTATTGTAGCAAATACATGGTATGGAACACCTTTCACAATATTATTTCTTACTGCAGGATTACTTTCAATTAATCCTACACTTTATGAAGCAGCTATTATTGATGGGGCAACAAAATTTCGAAGATTTATTTATATAACTCTTCCACTTTTAAAACCATTTATTTTAACAAATTTAATATTGGTAACAGTTTGGACAATTAATTTTTTTGATTTACAATTGATTATGACTAATGGTGGTCCATTATTTTCAACAACAACAATGTCTTTATATATGTATAAACAAGCTTTTGAATTTGGGTATTTCTCCGAAGGAGCAGCAGTTGGGATAATACTTATTATTATGAATATAACAGTAGCATTAGTATATCTTAGACTATTTGATGGAAAAAATAAGAAATAATAATAATAATAATAATTTAAGGTAAATAGATAATGAAAAAAAAATATCCTCTCTTATTTACATATTCAAAATGGTTCTATGCTGAAAAATTAGTTATATATATATTGCTATTTACTTATCTATTTATTACTATAGTACCACTTATTTGGGTCCTTTCAACATCGTTCAAATCTAATGAAGAAGCAACATCTATACCTCCACAATTTATTCCTGAAAATCCTACTCTTGAAAATTATCTATTTGTAATTACAGAACCTCATATAGTCAATAGCCTGGTTAATAGTTTCTTAGTTAGTATAGGAAGTACTGTAATCAGTGTTGCAATAAGTGCTTTGGGCGGTTATGCCTTTGCTAAATTTCAGTTCAAAGGAAAAAATATTTTACTTAGCATTATATTGGGTCTCTTTATGATACCAGTATTAATTAATATTA
>DATFBJ010000404.1:0-2861 GCA_035253885.1 Nitrososphaeraceae archaeon | reverse complement strand
TATTATTTTATTTATAATTGCAGTAATTGCATTAATGCCACTTGCAAAACTCATAGGCGATTCTACAGAACATCTTTCTACGCATTATGGATCTACGCTAGGATCTCTTTTAAATGTGACCTTTGGCAATGCAGCAGAAATAATAATTGCAGTAGTAGCTATTAATGCTGGTCTACTAGATCTCGTAAAAGCATCAATTACTGGTGCAATTCTTGGAAATATTATGCTTATTTTTGGTTTAAGTATGATTGCTGGAGGAATTCGTCAAAAAGAACAATTATTCAGTCGTGAAAATGCAGGACTTCAATCAACTATGATTTTCTTGGCTATAATTGGATTGGCAATTCCTACTGTCTTGTCAACTACTATACTAAAACCTGTTGAATTTGAAAATCAACTTAAAATACAATTTTTAAGTGATGCATTAGCAATTTTATTATTATCAGTATACATAGCTGGAATTGTATTTACATTTTTTACTCATAAACATTTGTTTGTTTCTCCACAAATAGAAGGAGAAAATAATAACCACATTATTGGTAATAGTAAACATTGGAGCAAGAAAAAGGCATTCTTTATGCTAGCTATTAGTATGGTTGGAGTTGTGGTTATAAGTGAAATTTTGGTTGGATCTGTAGAAGAAACTAGTAAGCAGTTTGGTTTTGGAGAATTATTTGTTGGAGCTATTATAATCGGAATAGTTGGTAATGCTGCGGAACATAGTAGTGCTATTATTCTTGCACGAAAAGGTAAAATTGATTTATCTATAGGAATAGCAGCTGGTTCAGGAACACAAATTGCACTGTTTGTAGTGCCAATTTTGGTAATGTTTGGAATAATTTTAAATCAGCCATTTACATTAGAATTTACTATTTATGAATTAGTTACCTTGTTCCTTGCAGCTATTATTCTTAATCTAATTGCACATGATGGTAAAAGTAATTGGTTTGAGGGAATAATGCTTACTGCAGTGTATATTATTATTGCTATAGGCTTTTATTTTATTGGATAAAGATAAATTCAAATAAAACAATTTCTCTTAAATATTCAAAATTAATTTATAAACTTCCTTTCCTTGCATACTATTTTTTCTGTAAATATATAATTTTTTATATAATTTTAAATGTTATGCGAAATAAAAAATATATTTATTTAGTAATTTTAACTCTCAGTTTTATAAAATAAAATTTATTATAAAGTATAATCCTAAATTTCTCTTTGCTGAATGTTCAAAAACTATCCTAATCCTAGGAAATCACATAGTGATTTAGGTAATAATTTATAACATTGTGCAGCAAATTCATCTTGTCTAGGTAAAGGTTTTTGATCATATTGTTGTAATAGTGAAGATTCAACTTCTGAAGCTCTAGGACCTAATACTATATCGACATCAATTAGCTGGTTATTCCTCAATATTTTTAATTTTACAGTATCTCCTACTTTTTTCTCTCTTTCTAGATAAGTTAGAATATCATCAATTTTTCTTACCTCTTTATCATCTATTGCTATTATTACATCACCACTAGAATCTATTATTTCTCCCCTTTGATTATATGTTATAGTTCCCTTTTGTAATTTGCCTGTTTGTGCAGCTGGACTACCAGGAGTAATGTCAGTAATTAGAAAACCTTTTGATTCTTTCAAACCAAAGATATTAGCCAATTGAGGAGTGATATCCATACCAACTACACCAAGATATGGATGAAGATATTTTCCTGATGATATGATTGATTGTACAACTTTCTTTACTGTATTAGATGGTACAGCAAACCCTATTCCTGCATAAACACCAGTATTAGAGAAAATTGCAGAATTAATTCCTATTACTTCACCTTTCAAATTTAATAATGGTCCACCAGAATTGCCAGGGTTGATTGCAGCATCCGTTTGTATAACGTCAGGAATATTAAAAGTCGTAGCAAATTGAGGAAATGGAGAATTGCTACTATCAGCTGATGGTAGCAGTCTTCCTAGACCACTAACTACACCTACTGTTAAAGATCCAGACAATCCAAAAGGATTACCAATAGCCACCACAGTATCTCCAACTCGGAGAGAAGAAGAATCGCCCAAAGGAATTGGATTAAGATCTATATCTATTGGATCTGAAAGTTTAAGAATAGCTAAATCACTATATGGATCATTACCCACTAATTCTGCCTGATATGAATTCCCATTTAAAAAAGTAACTAGGTAATTATTATTACCTTCGTTAAAAGCAACAACATGATTATTTGTTATTATATGGCCCTCTTTATCATAAAGAAAGCCAGAACCTAAACCTTGTTGTGCATTAGAAAGAGGATCAATAACAGTTACTTGGACTACGGATTTAGATGTTTGTGAAAATAAATCCTGAATTTTTAACTCTGTAGTCTTATTTTGTTGTAATATATTGTCGGATATTTGACCAACTGCATAATTTGTATTAATAATATTAGAAAATAGGAATATCAATAATATAAAAAATGACAAATATAAAGTAATAGATAATTTTAACATTTTAATTATTAATTAATAAAGGTAATATTAATTTAATTATATGATCTTCTAATATGTTAAATAGTTAAATATAATAACAAATTTTCTTATTATCAAAGTGAAATAGCATCTAATTTTATAATTTATTATATTTTTGTTATTGTTTTATTTATTCAAATTATATTTATAGAAATATTTCAAAATTTGTAATACTATATATAATCAACTTATTAAAAAAATCCCATTTACAATAAATAAATTTCAATGATTTATTTAATATACAACAATTATGAATTTTTATATTTACAATTGATTTAATATATAATAAAAAAGGGAATAAAACTGTTAAATAAAAATTTTAATAATCATTAATATGAAAA
>DATFBJ010000403.1:0-2968 GCA_035253885.1 Nitrososphaeraceae archaeon | reverse complement strand
GTAAATATTATTAAACAAAATATAAATAATGCATCCAAAAGAATAGTAAATTTTAATAATATTTCAACTGCTAGCCATAATTCTATAGTACGAGCTGGAGATCTTTTTACATTATTTTTTGACATCAATATATTAAATGATACATATATTGGACAATACAATTCTTCTTTAAAAATAGTATACTCTAAAGTACTTGAAAAGGGAAAAATTACTTCAGTTATTCCTATTGAATTTGATATACCTGGAAAAGTAATTCTAGATGCATCTTTAGCAAAAAATAGTGAAGAGACACATTTAACTACAGGACAATATCATGAGATAGATTTGGTTATAAGAAATAAAGGAAGCTCTTATGCTAGTGGCGTTGTAGCAACAATAAAAGGATTTGAAAAACAAATAAGTGAAAGTGAAACCCAAACTAATATGTCTCCTTCTTCATTCATACCAGCTGTAAATATAGGAAATAGAACATTTAATATAGGTACGATGCCACCTGAATCTTCTGTCATAATTAAACCAGTCATATATATATCAAGTTCTGCAGAAGAATCTGTTCAAAATTTAATCCTAGAATTGGCATATGGTGATTCATATGGTAACAAACAAGAATTTGAGTCATCTATTGGTATTATTGTCTCTCCTATGCCTGAAGCTTCAAAATTCAATGTTATTCCAATATTTGAAAATGTTTCTATATCTCAATCAAATAATGATAGTAATAATGCTATAATACTTACTGCTGGAACTATAGAAGATTTAAAATTCAGAATTAAAAACAACGCAAAAAATTTTTCGATTCCGCTAACAGATCTTGTAGTTAATCTGAATGTTTCACCACAAGAATCGATAGAGATTTTAGGTAATTCTAGATGGACCTTTGATTCTATGAATCCACAATCGTATTATGATCTCAATACTAAAATATTTGCTGCTGAGCAGATAGCCAATACTCCGGTAAAATTTTCTATTAATATTGATTATATTTCTAATCAAGAATTAAAAAAAGAATCATTATTTCTTGGAGCATATATAGAAGGGAAAATAAAAATTACTGGACATGATTTTGCAATAAGAGAAGTTGGAGATGTACCTAATTTTAGCGGTAATTTGCTAAATGAAGGGAATATACGAGCATTATTTACAAAGGTAGATTTATTGAATTTAAAACCTGTTTCAAATTTAGTAAATAATAACAATAATAGTGATAACAATAATTATAAAGGTAATGCCGTTCTTGTGTCTAAACCACAAGAACAATACCTTGGCGATCTAGATGCTAATTCTCCGTTACCTTTTAGCATACCAATTGATTTAAATGCTAACGCAATACCAGAAAAATATTCATTCACTTTAAATGTAACTTATAGCAATGACTTAAGACAGATTAATCATGCAATATTAAATGGAACAGTAGATGTTAATTTACCAAAAGAAATTGAAAGTGAAAGCGAATCTTTTGGAATTATTGATGTTATATCTAAAAATTATATGATGCTTATAATAGTTATAGCAATAATAGTAGCAACAATTATAGGAATACTCTATGCTAAAAGACGAAAAAAATCATCATCATTTAAATTTGGAATTGGGAAAGAAAATCATGAAATGAAAAGTAAAGATAATTCTTTGTTTGAGAATACATCAGCACTTTTTGATACTGAAAAAGATAATGAGAAATGATATATGCAGATTAAAGAAATCTTTCTATTTGCATTTGAAGCACTAAGAGATAGAAAAGTTAGATCTAGTCTAACTATATTGATGGTAATGGTAGGCAGTGCCTTGCTAGTTGCAGTAAATGGATTAGGTACAGGTTTTACATTTTTTTTTAATAAACAATTTGAAAATCTAGCTCCAAATGTTTTATTTATTAGTAGTTCTCAACAAAATCTTGAAGCGGGTGGATTGTCAGGTGGTCCACCCCCTGCTCCCAAAATAGTTCTAAATTCAGCAGTAATGAATAGAATTAATTCTTTACCTTCTGTAAATGAAGTTGTTCCATCATTTCAAGGTGAAGTAACTCTGATATCTCAAAGTGAATCCAGAACCACTACTGCATTTTCAATTGATCCTACTAAACTATTATTAATTACTCCAACATTGGAATTTGAAGAAGGCTCATTAATTAAACCATCTGATCCAAATGCTATAATAATACCTAGTGATGTTGCCTTACCTCCAGGTGAAGAAAATGAATTCTTAACTTTAGGTGAAAGTGTTAGAGCAGAATACTCATATATAGATCCAACTACTGCAAAGGAGAAAAAAGAAACAAAAAATTTTGTTGTTTCTGCAATCATGAAACGCACAGGTAATCCAACAGTCGATAATGCTGTTATTTTTAATACTGTTACAGGTAACACATTATTTCAAAAAGCAAATAAATACGATTCATTAATCGTAATTGCTCAATCTGCAGATTTAGTATCTGTGGTCGAAGAAGAAATAAGATCACTTTATGGGAACAATATAGGAATAACTACAGTTGAAGCTATATTAGAGACAATAAGAGAATTTACCTCTGGAATAAGTTCATTTCTTTTGACTATAGCTATAATTTCATTGGTTGTTGGCGCTGTAGGAACAGTCACAACTTTGTACACATCAGTAGCTGAAAGAACTAGAGAGATAGGAACGTTAAAAGCATTGGGTTCAACGAACATGAATATTTTGGCTCTTTTTTTAACCGAATCTATTATTATTGGATTGATTGGAGCTACATTTGGAGTTTTAATAGGAATTGGTGCTGGATATCTTTTATCTGCAGGTACATCCCAAAATGAAAATGACCAGCCAGTCACACCAATCTATTTAGCTGAAAATCTTTTATCAGTATGGATAGTTTCTGTATTTTTAAGTACCATTTCTGGTCTATTACCTTCTCTGAAGGCATCAAAAACACTTCCAATAGAGGCTTTAAGACCACAATAACTAGCTTCAGTTGTTAAAAATATTTTTTTTATCGAGA
>DATFBJ010000402.1:0-2961 GCA_035253885.1 Nitrososphaeraceae archaeon | reverse complement strand
GCTGGAACAGTATATGAGTCATACTTTAAGAACTATAAGGAAAGTATGAGTGTAATATTTTAAAAGATAAATTTGATTGTGCTATAATTTAATTATTATCAAATTTTATTTAATAGAATTACAATACTAATTATATTTTCAATGGCAATATTCATCTCATTAAGTATAATATTGTTGTTGATGGTGAACATATAAAATTCTACAATATGTACATAATAATCTTTTCTTCTCTTTTTACTATAAAAACAAATACAAATAATAATATAATTATATATATACATATATATAAAATATGAATCAACATGAATAAGAGGAAATTAAACTTAGCAATTAATGGTTTTGGAAGAATAGGACGAAGTTTCTTTCGTGTCTGTCTTAAAGACAAAGAATTTATGGATATGATAAATATAGTAGCCATAAATGATTTGACAGATTTAAAAAATATTGTACATCTTTTAAAATTTGATTCTACATTTGGAAGATTTGATGGTGAAATAGATATTGATGAAAATAATAATTTATTGATAATAAATAAAGAATTGAAAATAAAAATCCTTGCAGAGAAAGATCCTTTAAACTTACCATGGAAAGATCTTGACATTTATTTTGTACTTGAATCTTCAGGTAAATTCACAGATGCCAATACTGCTAAAAAGCATATTGAAGCAGGAGCAAAAAAAGTAATCATCTCTGCACCAGCAAAAGGTGTCGATATTACTGTCCTTTTAGGTGTTAATGATTCCAACTATACTGATGAAAAACATAACATTATATCCATGGCTTCCTGTACAACAAATTCACTTGCTCCTGTAATCAAAGTAATAAATGACAAATTTGGAATACAAAATGGATATATGACTACAACTCATGCTTATACCAATGATCAAAGATTACTTGATTCTTTTCATAAAGATCCACGACGATCACGTTCAGCATTGATGTCTATTATTCCGACTTCTACTGGTGCTGCCAAAGCGATAGGAGAAGTAATACCTGAATTAAAAGGAAAGATTGATGGTCTTGCGTTACGTGTACCAGTAAGTAATGGATCAATTGCTGATATTGTTTTAACACTTAACAATGAAGTTACAAAAGAAGAGATTAATAAAGTGCTAAAAGAAGCATCACAAAGTTATCTAAAAGGAATTCTTTCATATACGGAAGAACCAATAGTTTCATCTGATATTATTGGCGATTCACATTCATCTATTGTAGATGGATTGAGTACTATGGTTTTAGGTAACAAAGGAAGAAATGTAAAAATTTTGTCTTGGTATGATAATGAATGGAGTTTTGCTTGTAGATTGGTTGATTTAATAAAGTTTATTTATGATAAAAATAATAAGATTGAACAAAAATCGGCAGACATTTAATTACAAAAATTTTTTTCATCATATACAATACTTATTTAACTGTGGATCTTAAACAATTCTTATGTCAAGTGATCAATTTTTTTCAAAAATACTTGTTCCTATAGATGGTTCAGAACCTTCTTTTCATGCAGCTCGAATGGCAAATAAAATTGCTAAAAGATTTAATTCTGAAATTATTTTTCTTTATGTAGTAGTTTCACCTTCTAAATATGAATATGCTAATCTAACTGGTCTTGTCACTCCTAAACAAATTGATATGATTATTCAAAATGCAAAAGAAGAAGCTAAAGATTGGTTTAAGAGAGTAGAAGATATGGTAAAGGAGGAGAATCCAAATATTAAATTATCAACCAAAGTAATATTGACAGGAATAGCTGTATATGGTGAAATAATTCAATATGCTGAGAAAGAAAGTATTGATTTAATAGTATTAGGTACAAGAGGTAGATCGGGATTCAAAAAATTATTATTAGGAAGTACAGCTACAGGCGTAGTCACATATGCACATTGTCCAGTTTTAGTTACGAAATAGATATTTTTGACAATTATATATCAATTGTCTATTTAAATAGTAAATATTTTTATATACGTAACTATTTAAATAAATAATTTTAATCATATTTTTTAAATAATTACTTAACGTAGAATAATATATTGTGAATTTAACTTTTGACTATAACAATATATAAAGTAAAAAATATTTTACATATATATTAGAAAAATGAAATGTGTCTAAAATTATTTAATAAATTAACTATATATTTATGATATTATAATTTGTAAAATATATAATTACTTAAATATTCAAATAATATTATATATAATATTCTAATATCTTTTCAAGGTTATTTTTAGTAGTATCATCTCTTGTAAATTCTGTATACCTTGATAAATCTCTAGGAGTCACTAGACCTATTGGTTTGTTCATTTCCATTTTATCATCAACAACCAACAAATGTCTGATATTATGTTGCAACATTATATCAATTGCTGTTGATAGTGATTCATTAGGATTAATTGTGACAAGTGGTAATGACATTATTTCATTAATTCTTATTCTGCTAGTATAAATGTCCTTGATACAGATTTTTCTAACTAAATCACGTTCAGTAATTACTCCCTTTGGCTTACCGAAACTATCGACGACAATCAATGAGCTTATATTCTTATCTTTCATCTTTATTGCACCTTCCTGAACAGATGCAAATTCTTCAATAGTTTCTATTTTTTTACTCATGATTTCAGCGATGGTTATTTGCATAACTAACATATTAGATCTGATCATTTAAGTCTTTTATTACCGCTGTGTTAATTTAAGATATACTCACCTCCTTCTTTCAAATGACTAATAATAGAATAATTCTTGTTGGATATTGTATCATTGTACATAGAAACAAAGAATTGTATCCAATTATGTACATGTAATAGATTGCATTCATCTTTTTGTTGCCTACATGGATAGTAGTCATCAAAACTTTCTATTCTATCTTTCAAATACTGGTTAACTCTTTATATTAAACTTATCTCTATTGAATAATGTAGATAATGTTTTAATCTCAATACGTTACATGCTTTTGGATACCATGTA
>DATFBJ010000401.1:0-2410 GCA_035253885.1 Nitrososphaeraceae archaeon | reverse complement strand
GTTAACAGAGTCAAATAAGCTACTTGCTGAAGCAAACGAACAGTTGAAAGTTCATGACAAAATGCAAAAGGAGTTTATCAATATAGCAGCTCATGAATTGCGAACTCCAATAATGCCAATTCTGGGAGAGGCAGAATTTATTGAACATCAATTCAATCATAAAAGGAAAACTGTTGAAATAGAAAAGGAACAAGTTTCAATGATTATTCGAAATGCAAAAAGATTAGATCGGCTCGCATCAGATATTCTTGATGTTGCAAAAATTGAAAGTCAGTCGCTTAAATTGAATAAAGAAAGATTTAATCTAAAGGAAGTTCTAGAATCTGCTGTACAAGATCTTGTAGACTATATTGCAAACAATAATAAT
Organism: Nitrososphaeraceae archaeon; assembly: GCA_035253885.1. Lineage (GTDB taxonomy): Archaea > Thermoproteota > Nitrososphaeria > Nitrososphaerales > Nitrososphaeraceae > TH1177. The sequence goes on along the minus strand of DATFBJ010000401.1, from coordinate 2,043 downwards.
GAAAATAATCCTTCTTTGCGAGTCCTCTACAAAGCCAGTGATGTTATTGTAGAAGCAGATAAAGAGAGGATAACTCAAGTCATCTCTAATCTACTAAGCAATGCTTTAAAATTCACTGAAGAAGGTTACATCTCAGTATCAGCGGAAAAGAAAGGCAAAGATATCCTCGTTACGGTAAAGGATACTGGAGTAGGAATAGACCAAGAAGTTTTACCTAGATTATTTTCAAAATTTATAACAAAATCAGAAAAGGGAACTGGATTGGGTTTGTATATCTCAAAAAATATCGTCGAAAGACATGGGGGAAAGATATGGGCTGAAAACAATGCAGATGGAAAAGGAGCAACTTTTACCTTTAGTATACCTATTAGCGATTGTTAGTAGATCTTTAAGGATTCTAGATAACACATATCACAAATGTCTCATTATAGAGTAAAAGAATTATAACTTTTCAAATTATAAAAAAATTTAAAAAGCTATGAGAATTTCATATCTTTAATATAAGAGATACCCTACCGGTTAAAAAATGGCTAGGACATTGTTTGTTATACTTATAGATCAATACTGACATTAGATGAATATATTATTATTATTGTTAATATCAATGTCTTAATCTTTCTGCGTTTCTAAAAGACTATTTTACTTAGTGTTTTTTTATGACGTGTTTTTTATAAAAGAATAAAATGATGGGATTTCTTTATATTAATATTTTAATGAGAGAGGAGAAAGTCTTTATTTGATATACTTTATCATATGGAATTTGAGATGAAAAAGTTCATACCCCAAAATATGGCGTATGATAGAATCTATATATGATAGAGTCATAAACTATATTAACTAACAGCAAGTAAAAATATAAATTTTTATTCATATGAAATTCAGTTGATATTATTATGAAAAAATATAAAAAAATAGACGAAATTTTTGATTGTTTAGATTAAAGTATATCGATAAGTATTTTAAACATGATTAATTCTTCTTTTTCTTTTTTAGGGTTACAATAAAAATATGATTGTGATTTATCTAAGGGATCGTGTTTTTAAATATTGAAATATTAATGTAGACTGCTATGACTTTGTAATGGATTACATCATCCAAGAAAGCCACACGATTAAATAACGCTAATTTTCAAGAAATCAACGGGCCGATAGCTCAGCTTGGTGGAGCGTTCGACTGATAATCGAAAGGTCGAGGGTTCAACTCCCTTTCGGCCCACGTCAATCTTGTCCTTTTATTCAGGTCTACTTTGTAATAATATGTTGGATAAGATAATAACTTGTTTGTAATAGAAGAAAAAGAGCCAATGACTGTTCAAATTATTTATGAATGCTGCATAGTTTAGTTTAAAACATTTAAACAAACAAGCCTGTATATTTTTTTTAACCTAGAGTAAATTCGGATATTTCACTTGACCCCAACAAGACCACAGATCCCAAAGAAATGATAATCTATCTGCCAGAAAATCTAATCTTTATAGATAATTTCAGACAAAATGGTGTACTATCATTTCACTACTATGTTTAATGGAGTCACAATGATTAGATTGTTATTTAACATTATCATTAAAACCAACCTTTTTTTTCTCTTTCTTATATGAAACATCTTTTTTTGAAACTACACGAGACAATTTCCAACCATTCTGTGATAGCAGCTGTTCTATAGGTCCTCGAATTTGTTTAATATCGTAAGAAATGTTTCTTCCTTTTTCTTTAGCGGTTTCATTATTATCATTATTTATAATATTTTCGTTATCTATTTTGTTATACGACCATATCTTTCCGAATTCTTTATGACCAAATGTGTTATCTTTAACGAAACTTTTTGAAGTTCCAAAGGAAATATTTCCGCTACTTACTCCCGCATTATATCCTTCAGAAGATTCTATAATCTCTTCATAATACTTTGCTTCTTGACTAGATTCATCTAAAAGAATGTATGCTCTATAGGTTTTATCTATTTTTTCTCTACCAGAATCGCCATCGTATTCTACATCTATAATTTTAGCTTCAATAATTATGTCTGTATCTTTTCCTCTTGTGGCTG
>DATFBJ010000400.1:0-3535 GCA_035253885.1 Nitrososphaeraceae archaeon | reverse complement strand
GGATATGATCACTGCTAAACCTGTTATCTTAAATGATAGACAAAATGCAACTAATTACTATATTTTAAGACTTTTATTAAAAGAATCTTTGACTTCGAATGAAATAAAAAATGCTATTGGTAGAACAAGAGAACATACTGCACGATTGATGAAAAAACTTTATGAATTAAAATTAGTGGATAGGGACATAACTACCAAGCCTTTTAAATATAGATTAACAGAACAAGGAAAAAAGTATCTCGAGAAACATATAGAAAAGAATGAATTAAAGTTATCAAATCCTTCTAATGATACTTTATTAGATTTAACACGATAACAATAATATTGTTTAACATCTTAAACCTTTCTTTAAGAACATCGTTAACACGCTTAATTTATTATATTTGTTAATATACAAATTCTTTATTAAAGGAATTTATTGTTCGAGTAGAAATAAAGGGGTTAGATTATTACCTTTTTAACAAATTTAACATTATTTTAACATTCCAGTAGAAATAAAGGGGTTAGATTATTACCTTTTTGTAAGATATTTTCTAAGATAGTCGAATTGTTAATATTCAGTTATTGTTATTTATCAAAATCTGTCCCCCTGTATTTCTTTTGCAAAATTATAGGTTAAAATGAATTCATTTTATATTAATTTTAAATAATATTATTGTTTAAATTAATTGATTTAGACCTTTAAATTGCTAAGTTAATAACATGTTAAGATATAATAAATAAGTTAATTAAATTTGTAATTGGAATAGAAAGTAAGGGGTAGAGTCATACATATGGTGAGATATTTTGAGTGATGATATTTTAGATAATATATTTGAAAATGCAGCAAAAGGCAATTCTTTAATCAAAAATCGAAAAATTTTAACTATAGACTATATACCAGAGAAATTACAATTTCGTGATGACGAAACAACTACAATTGCTCAAACTTTATCTGTATCATTGAAAGGAGCAAGACCATCAAATTTATTATTATTTGGTAAACCTGGCACTGGAAAAACTGCAGTAGTTAAAAATGTAATTAACAAATTTAGGGAAAAATCACAGGAACTTGGAATAGAAGTTACAGTAGTTTTTATTAATGCTAAAATTGCTAATACTGCATATAAAGTTCTTTATGAAATAGCTGAGGAAATGAATATAAATAAAATGGATAAAAAAAATCAAGTATATTTTACTGGTCTATCCCTTGGTGAAGCAACAAATAGGATTCTTGATTTCATTAAAAAAAGACATTTACATGTCATTTTTATAATAGATGAAATCGATTCACTTGTTGATAAGAATGGTGATGATATACTTTATAATTTTACAAGAGCAAATGAACAATTTCAGGAAACCGGGTTTATTAGTATTATTGGAATATCAAATAGTTTAACATTTAAAGATAAATTAGATCCAAGGGTGAGAAGTAGCTTAAGTGAAGAGGAGATCGTATTTAATCCATATAAGATCCATCAATTACAAAAGATATTATCTGAACGAGTTAAGCTAGCATTTTATGATAATGTTGTTACTGAAGGAACAATAAATTTATGTGCTGCAATTGCAGGAAAAGATAATGGTGACGCTAGAAAGGCAATTGATTTACTTCGCGTCGCAGCAGAGATTGCCGAAAGAGATAAGGATATTAAAGTACATGAAAAATATATTCGTCTAGCACAATATAAAATAGAAAGAGATACTAATTTTGAGATAATTAAAAACTCTACTACTCATACCAAAATTGTTTTATTAGCAATAGCAAAATCAAAAAATGGAAATACAGGAGAAGTTTATGAAATTTACTCCTCATTATGCAAACATTTAGATAATGAATCACTTACACAACGCAGAATAACTCAAATTATAAATGAACTTGATCAACTTGGGTTAATTTCAACCAATATTGTCAATCAAGGCAGGTATGGCCGCTCTCAAAAAATTAAAATCTCTATTCCCTTATCTACACTTAAAGAAGCATTATATGATGATCATCTACTATCTACAATAACAACAACTATTGACTAAAATTAATTTGAAAAGGACGTAATGTAGAAAGATTAACTGCTATTGCGATTCCAGGAGTTGGCATTATTCCCATAGTTTGTTGAAATGGAGTCTGATCTTGCCACGTACCAGAATTTACAATTAAAGTACCCCGATAATTTTGTACATCCATTACATGTACATGTCCAGAATGAAGTATATCAGGTATTTCGGTAATTACCATCATATCTTCTTTTTCTGCAGAAAGTGGTGTCCTTTGACCATATATTGGAGATAAATGTCTTGCTTTTAGTAATGTTTTCATTGCTTCAGCAGGATTAGAGTAACTTAATCCTGGTATAGTAGCAATAATATCATCAAGTCCTTGACCATGATACATGAGAATTTTAACACCATTTAACTCAATATAACTAGGATTTCCTAACATTGTAAAATTTTTCCAACTATATAGTATTTCTGCATCTTTTTTTGGTATAGAAGGTTGAGGTAAAGCTCTTCTACCCAGATCATGATTTCCTGGAATGACAAATACTTGAATTCGTTTCGGAATTTGTTGTAACAAATTAGTTAAATGACTCATTTGTAGACATATAGTACTATCGTAAAGTTCTTTTTCTTGATTGGGAAATATTCCAACTCCATCAATTAAATCTCCTCCTATACAGAGAAATTTGATTTTTGAAACAATTTCATTATCTGATGAATTTAACCAATTTAAGAATCTTAAAAATTCATTTTCTTTAAAATACTTGCTACCTATGTGTAAATCAGAAATTAGGACAACGTATTCTTCTGATTTTGCTTTATTAGGTATATGATCGGGAATATCAGGTGAAATAACATTTTTTATAATATAATTCATTCCTTTATTTTCAATTTCTAGCATTACCATTTGATCCAATGTTAACTTTGATACAAGTTTTATTGTCTCTTCATTTAAAGCAATTGTATTTATTATTCCTGTTAAATCATCTATAGCTAATTCAATATTATTTTTTTTAGATCGTTTAGACATTACCAGACCAGCAATTATGGATGTTTTTCCATTTGATGAAAGATTATTTTCTGAATAGTTATTATTATTTTTTTGTTTAATTCTTCTTTTTACAAAAGATATCTTATTGATATGTTTACTCTCCGGTCTTGAAGATAAAATTCTTAAAGTCTTGCTAAATCTACTTTTAAATAAAGAAATATATCCATTAACTCCTTCCTCAGGATCAATATAATCGGTTGAATCATAAATAATTTTAAATGATTTATTATAAGTTGACTTATTAGCTATATTTTTTTGTGAAGAGATAGTTTTGAATTCTTGAATTTCATTATTTTTTTTTAATGTAGTATGCGAAATTTTTATTGATGAATCCGCTGTAGTTAGATTATCATATTCTGTAGAAAGATTTATAGTACAAAAATTTCGAATATCTTCTATAAAAATAATATTATTATCATTATTTTGAGTTTTCTTAAATCTAACAACTTTTTGAATTATATCCATTATATTAGAATTAAGGTTTTTTAAAATTTTAAAGGCTTCAGGATG
>DATFBJ010000399.1:0-2972 GCA_035253885.1 Nitrososphaeraceae archaeon | reverse complement strand
TAATAATAATCTTTAAAAATAAATTCTATTGGTCAGATGAATGAACTAATACATCTTGTTTTACCTTGTAATTTATCAATTACTAATTAATTATTCAATTGGAACCCTGAGATTAACTACGGGGTTCAAATCCCATCTCTGCCTTCTAACCATGGTCATATTTTTGTTTAATTTTTACAAGTTATATTTTTATAGAATAAACCAATTTTCTATATAATAAACTGAAAAGTATATAGTCAATAGTTTACTCTAGTGATATTTATTATTAGACTAAAACAAATATTCAAAATAAATAATGGAATTAAGAAATCAATATATGAATCAATTTTTATCAATATTTTACCTTTAGTCATAGAATCTAGACAAATATGAGGACAAGTCAAGAGTAGTCATAGCCTGGACCTACCTACTACCTATATATCTTCTACCAAAGACACCAGATCATTTGTTGTTAGTAGTTCAGGCTATGACAATTAATTAAAAAATTATCTCCAATTTTTAAATAGTATATTTATCAAAGTCAATATACCCAAAAAAGAAAGAAGTAATCCATTTGGTCATAGCCTTCTACATCATTTCTGCTTGGATTCAATTCTCATTAAGAGGGCTATGGCAATATTGTATTTTACTAATAAATTAAATAAAATTGTATCAAGTTATTAAATAACATAATTAGTAGTAATGATATACGACCTAGTCAAACACAGGATTCACAAACCATTACCATAGCCTTCCTCCACGATGTCATTCTTTGGCAAATCATTTGATCCGAAAAAAGGAGGGCTATGGCTGCTTTTATCAATTATTACTTGCAATACTCTATTTCTTTGGATATTTAGTCTCTAATTCTTTCAATATAATATTGCCATTTTTTGGATCTAGCATCTTTATTATTAAATCCATTTTTTCTTCTTTCCTCTCGTCACTTTCTTTAGATTGTGGTGATCCAACATACCAAAGAATAGAAAGTCCTGCTACCTGCCATATCAATTGTAAAAATTCTGATTGCCAATTTTCCATTGTATCTCTAAATGTCATATTAAAGTAACCAGAAATTTCTATGGGTTGATTATGTTCTTTTTGTTCATCTAAATATGAAAACCATGCAAATGCCCAATGAAAACTAAAAGACATTGCAAATAAAGCAAGAGTAATCCATAGATATCCACGTTTGTTTTTCCACAAATTCCTTTCTAATCTAAAAATGCATCAAAGAATTTAATAATTAATTAATTAAATTAACACAGATTTTTATATAATATTAGTAAATGAATGATGCAAATCCTTTCTATCAAGACCCATATTCAAGCCATAACCTTCTACAAAATTAAGGTATTTGTCATCCATGTTTCTCCTTAAAAAAGAGGTCTGTGGCTTTATTCTTCCTATTCAATCCTCTTCTATAAAGAATATTGAATTATTTAAAAAATTGAGATATTACATATAGAGATAATAGAAAATTTAATACAATTAATCCAAATAATACTAATAAAAAACTTTTCTTTTTCATAGTTTACTATTAGTATATATCTATTTTACAATATTACTATCTTGTCTTATTTTATTTGTAATACTCGTCATTTAGTATAAACCCGTAAATGCAAGCCATGGGTTCAAATCCCATCTCTTCCATGTCAATTCTGTAACAATAGTTTTATGAAATGTTTTAGCACAATCTAAAAATTTTACTTAAACTTTAAGTATATTTTAAAAATATAAATCTGCGAATATAGTTGCAGGGTGAGTCCCAATCTGAGAATACTTAATTATTTACATCGGATAACTTTTAATCAATAAATGCTTTTATACAATAAATCAATTTTCAAATTCAATGTCTAAGTTAATTACTATTATTATATTGTTCATAACAACAGTTTCCATATCTTCAGTTATGCAATCTATCGATTTTGAGTTTTCATATGCACAACAAGAACCAAATCAAACAACAAATTCAGATTATTCTCAAATTATAGATGATAATGTATTTACTACTCTTCGTGAAGGTAATGCAGTATTATCTTTATCTAACAACCAAACGTGGTCTGCTGGTCCTGATATGACATATATGGATAGTACTAATGATGGGGAGACAGTAATTGCTTCAAGTGGAGATAATCATGTATATGTATTTAATAATAAAGACAAGATTGATAATAATAATAATGAATTAATTGCTAAAATCAAGGTTGGAGAAACACCAAGAGGAGTAAAGATATCTCCTGATGAGAAATATGCATTAGTTGCTAATGAAATTTCAGGAACAATTAGCATAATTGATTTCAAAAATATGACTGTGATAAAAGAAGTTCCAGTTGGTAAAATTCCGCATAATATAGTATTTTCTACAGATTATAATGATAATAATAAAAAATTAGCATACATTACAATGCAAGGAGAAGATAAAATAATAATTATGGATATGAATACATTTGATAAAGTTGGAGAGATTACTGTTAGTAAAGGACCACATAACTTGGATATTACTCCAGATAGAAAATATCTTTTTGTTGCAAATGCAGGATCAAGTGATGTAGCAGTTATAGACATAGCAAACAAACAAGTTATCAAAAAGATTCCAGTTAGCACAGGACATCATGGAATAGATGTTTCGCCAGATGGAAAAATGGTTTATGTGTCTGGAATAGGTTCTGATAAGGTTAATGTTATAGATCCGATTAAATTGGAACTTGTTAAACAGATTGATGTTGGTAATGGACCTCATGGTATAAGGACTGGTTCTGATGGTAAATTACTTTATGTAGATGTAACTTCAACTAATAAAATAGTATTAATTGATACTGAACAATTGAAAATAATCAACTATATCAATACTGGAAAATCTCCTTTTTGGATTGCTATACCAAATAATTCATAAATTATTTTGTTTTATAAATATTTTAATATTTGATAATAGAACCCACATTTGATGGATAAGGGTTCGAGTTCTCATTCCTGATGTCTAACTCACTATG